>NZ_DS989851.1:44964-116472 GCF_000155555.1 Coleofasciculus chthonoplastes PCC 7420 | reverse complement strand
TGTATCGAAATAGAAGCAGGTGTCTGAGCCGAGGCTTGCGGGTTGAGACGACGCTTCAAATCCTGAATAAACTCTTCCGAGGAAGTTGCTTGAACCTTCTGTTTGTATAGAGATTTCTTAATGGGTTCGGCAACGCTTACATAGAGGTCAAGGATGTATTGCCGCCGTACAGAATATTTATTGTCTAATTGTGATGACCAGTAATCATGCCAGTCCCAGAGAGACCTGAATGGGTTTGGATTTGATATAGATAGTCCCGCTTCCTGTAGCAGTTCAAATCTTAGTGCGACTTCTTGGTAAAGTTCGGTGTACTCATCCTCCTCATACTCAATTTCAGACTTATAAGTAGCAACGTCGGTCATGATTGATTGCAGCTTTTTAAGCTTTTCTAGAAACTCTTCAAGTTGTGCAGGTTCCATAAACTACATCTCAATTATTCTGTAGACTCCTCTTTGTTCCTTTATCCCGAAACATCTACTTATTTCTGAAGGCGGATTTCCTCCAGTCGTTCAACAAGTTTATCTATCTGACTGTTCCTGTCGCGAAACCACTCTCTCGACCAAATTCTGTGAATACGCCAGCCAAGTTTCTCCAAAACCAATTGCCGAAGGCGATCGCGATCGCGGACAGTTGGGTATCTGTTATAAGTTACCCCATCGCACTCGATGCCCAAGAGAAACTCATCCTGCTGCTCGTCTTTTACAGCTAGGTCAATTTGGTAATCTGAAAAACCTACCCGCCTCTCCACTCGGTAATTCCGCTCAATCAAAGCTTGGTAGATGTCGTCTTCTAATGGAGAATTTAATCGAGTTAAATCATCAGATTGATTCCCCTCCAGTTTTTGACCACCACTTGCCGCATAAGCCATGTAGTCTTTTAGCAAAGCCACTCCTGTACTGTTAGTCCGACTGAGGTCTAAATTCTCTGCTTGAATTGAGGCAACCAACAGAAGCTTGTACTTAGCACGGGTTATTGCTACGTTTAGCCGCCGCTCTCCTACTAGCAGTGGGTTAAGAGGACCGAAATTATGGATGAACTTACCCTGACTATCAAACCCATATCCGAAGCTGAGAATAATCACATCTCGCTCATCACCCTGAACCCGTTCCAGAGATTTAAGAAAGAATTTAGATGAATCGTCTTGACAAAATTCT
The DNA here is from genome assembly GCF_000155555.1 of Coleofasciculus chthonoplastes PCC 7420. Classification (GTDB taxonomy): domain Bacteria; phylum Cyanobacteriota; class Cyanobacteriia; order Cyanobacteriales; family Coleofasciculaceae; genus Coleofasciculus; species Coleofasciculus chthonoplastes_A. The sequence continues at coordinate 115,318 of NZ_DS989851.1, read as the reverse complement.
TCCAAGCCGGGACAAGTCGCACTCAGTTGATCGAGCTTCTCTTCAATGGCGTTAGCTTGGGCTTGACTGAAGGCAATAATACCTAGAGATTGGTCAGGATTTTGCTGAATATGCTCTAGCGTTAGTTGCGCCACTTCCTCTGCTTCACGGATATTGTCTCGCCGCCCTCCGCGATCATAGATTCCCTCCTCAACGTACCGAAAATGGACGCCTCGATTAGCGTCTTGCACAGGGTTGGGGAAAGAGATAAGCTGTGAATCATAGATTTTCTGGTTTGAAAAGGCAATCAAACTCTCGTCTTGACTTCGGTAGTGCCACACTAGGGTATGGTTTTCCATGAAAGTCAAGCACTCGTCAAGCACACTCTCGTAGATATCCTCATCCTCATCTTCTTCCTCATCGGCGGTAGTGCCTACGAAAAAAGAAGTCGGCGGAAGTTGCTTGTTGTCCCCAACAATAATTACCTGCTTCGCTCGCATAATCGAAGGGATTGCCTCTTCGGTACGGATTTGGGATGCTTCATCAAAGATAACGACATCGAAATTAACCACTTGTGGATCAACGTACTGGCTTACTGCAAGTGGACTCATTAACCAGCAGGGCTTGAGAGTAGTAACAAGTTCAGGGACATTTGTAATAAACTCTCGGATTTCCTTATGCCTCTTTTGCTTTCCACTCTGTTTCTGAAGCACCTGCATTTGTTGCTTCGCCGTTGACTGTCTAGACCACTCTCGCCAACATTCAGCATGGCTCTGCCGAAGGCGCTCTCTTGCTACTTCATACTGCTTTTTATCAAGTTCAGAAAATTCCCGTACTACCTGCTCATGGAGATGTGAGCGGAAGTTCCGTAGCTCAGGATTATTAGTGTGGATTAATGTGAGCCAGTTTTCGTAAACACCTTTCTCTAGAACGGAATACCAAGATTCTGGTGCAATCTCAGATTCTCGCAGCTTGTCTAAAAATGCTCCAGCTCCTAAAGCGTCTATTTGTTCGAGCAACTTTTGATAGGTTAGCCAATCCTCGAACAAGTCAAGTTCATTTTCGGCAGTGTTAAGAAATTCTTCCACCGCTTCTAAAGATTGAGTTATAAAAATAGCAATAAAATCCTGTGGAAAGTAATTCAACAATAAGTCAAAACCTTCTTTAATCTGTTGCTGGCTAGTCTTCAGATTATCCCGATTTTTTTTCAGTTCACGACGACAATCTAGTGAGGAAATAGCTGTTGCTACTTTCTCGGCATCAAGATCATATTTTTGCAGTTCTATCAACCAATTAAGCGCTCGCCGGATGCCATGTAAGTCCGGTTTCTCTGTGCGGAAAAATCGTCTAAAAACAGGGCGAGCTGGATGTTGAGGAGTTCTGAGTCTGTCACGCAGGACTTGAAGTCGCACTGCTGTCTCAAGATTCGACATCAATTCTTTATCGGAAACTTGACCTTTTACTATCCGACATTTAAGTAGACTTATTCGATCCTGCCAATAAGACAACCAGAAGAAGCGAGAAATTCCTTTATACTGTTGATATCGTTCTAGGATTGCTGATAAATTTAAGTCGAGTATTTCACCCCTGTACTTAGCTTTTAGAGAGTTACTTTCAATGGTCTTAACTTCCCATTCGAGATCGGAGAACAACTGCTTCAGGTTTTTTACATCTGTTCCTCGTGGCCATCCTTCTGGAACTTCGGGAGCAGCAATAATATGGGTTACGGCTAAATACAAATTTTCAAGTTCTGTAGATGTTTCTCCTCCCAATAGCTCACCCAACCGAACTCTAGTCCTTTTAACTAATTCAATGGATTTACGCAGGCTTTCAATTCCTCCTAAAAATTCTGAACGACGTTCAAAAGAAAAGTATCTTAGCTGGCTTCTTGTCCATACAGTTGTTTGTTCTCCCCGAAAAAATGGCAAAAATCCGCTGAGCTGACGCAGTAATTCCTTGGCATCCAATAATCGTGACTCAGACCACTCATTAACATTAGAAAGTGTAAATTTCAGTACAGGAATATTAGCTCGTTCAAGTCTGAGAAGTTCGCCATAGAGTTCAAAAGCCGACTTATTCAGGGGGTGTTGCTTCTGATGTAAACGGACGGGGTGATCCTTTAAAATTTTACGATAGCGATGAAGCTCATTGAATAAAACACTTTGCTCTGGTGACTCATGTCGTTGTAAGAGCTGACTGACAGTTTTATTCAGATGTTGGTAAAAGTATTTTTTATTAGTTGTTCCTCTATGGTGAAGATTTAAGCAGGTATCCTCAAGACCACATTCTTTCAGCTTGTTAAAGACAACTTCTAAGGCAGTTTCTTTTTCTGAAACCAGCAGCACGCGCTTGTTTGCGCCTATCAGCTCAGCGATTATATTAACGATGGTTTGACTCTTTCCCGTGCCAGGTGGTCCCTGGACTACAAAGCTAAGTCCTGCCTTGGCTGCCTCAATGACGACTTGCTGGCTAGAGTCAGCTTCGAGTATCTGGAAAACTGATTCAGGGTCAACTCGCTCATCTAATTCTCTGGCATTAATTGTCTGAGGAATCGTTGACTCGTATGCTGTCGAGTTACCCGCCAACCCTAACAGAATAGGATGGTTGGCGACTATTTCCTCATTTTGTTCCAGCCGCTCGATGTCCTGAATCATTGCTGCCTTTGTCCTCTGGAATAAGCTAATATAGGCAGTGTTCTCCACTTTCCAGCCAGGATACTCAGCAACAGCTTGACGAATCCCTTTCAAAAGTTCGTTATAGCCCAAATCATATTCTATCTGGTTCTCTGGTAAGGTGATTCCAAAGTCAGTGCTTAACTTTTGCACCAACACCGGGTTCAGGGCAACCTCTTCTTCAGTTGAATAGAGTGTGTAGTCTTCTTTTCGTGGAGTTTTCCCTAATTCGACTGGTATGAGCAGGATAGGAGACGTGATAAGTTCCTTGGGCTTTTCTGGAACATTCCACGTCAAAGTACCAATAGCGACGAAAAGGCTGTTGACACCCTTCTCCTTCACAAGGGCATTTGCCTCTTTGCGAAGCTTTTTGAGAAACTTAGTGCGTTCAGCGCCCACCTGTGTGGTTTCCAACTCATCAACCGGAAGTGGACGAGGTTCGCCTCCGATGAGGGCGTCAAACAAAATTGATATTGATTCTGGCTTAGAAATCTCAACAGTAGGAGGCTTGTCCTTTTTGAAGTAGAGCAGACGGTTACGTTTGCTTAAATCAGCTAGTCTGTCTTTCCATGCTTTGATTCTCTGCTGAATTGCTGGAGTTACTGCGTTGTTCATCAACACCCTATTTCACGATAACTCATGAGGATAGCCCTCTGTTCAAAGATGCATTTCAAATTTGCCTACGTGAGTGATGGGGATCACAGTAATACTATACCTTAATAGTTAAGGCGAAGCGCTAATAGTGTCTGGAAGCTCTACAACCCAGATTCCGCATATCAGTCTGTAGTATGTTAATTCTGGTGTAGCTTGCCACAACCTAAAAATAGGGTGTTTGCTTGGATATAGTACATTTTTACTGGAGGAACTTCTGTTTAACTGGGAGGACAAGGTTAATATGAGTGAAAGTTACAGAATTTATCTAGATGCTTGCTGCCTCAATCGCCCATTTGACGACCAAACCCAGCCCAGAATCGCCTTAGAAACTCAAGCCATCCTCTCTATCTTGAGCCAATGCCAATCAGGACAATGGAAACTCATCACCAGCGCCGCCTTAGATACAGAACTCGCTCAAACTCCCGATTTTGAAAAACTCAAGAACGTCAAGGCAATCCTGAGCATTGCTAAAATTAAGGTAATCAGTAGCCAATTGATAGAAAACCGTTCTAGAGAACTTGTCCAATTAGGATTCTCTGGATACGATGCCACCCACATCGCCAGTGCTGAACAAAGCCGTGCCGATATATTTTTATCCACAGATGACCGTCTAATTAAGAGAGCAATGCGATATATTCAGCTTATTAATGTCCCCGTTAATAATCCCGTTCAATGGCTAATGAGCGTTACTCACAAATAGGAGCAACCCCATGACTAATACTCAGCAGGAAGTTATTAAAAAAGGATATAAAGCCTTAATCGATTCCTTGGGAGTCGTTGATACTATCCGATTTATTCAATACTTTAGCCCAGGTCAAAGCGACTATACCCAAGAACGCCATCAGTGGCAAGACAACACGCCATTAGACGAGATTCTGCTCTCCATGAAACAGCATCAAGACAGCGGTATCAATCAATACGATGAAATTATTGAGTAGTGTCCTCATCCAGTTATAAAATATTCCCAGGTTCTGCCTGGAAACGAGGGAGGCAAAGCCTGGGAACTAGGGAGGGAAGAATATCTCTAACAACTACAGGACTTACGCAGGTACATCATATATGGTGGCAATGGTGCGTTACGCTACGCTAACGCACCCTACAGATAGAGGCGTTGCGTAAGTCCTAAACTAGCGAGATTAATGACGCCAGACTTCATCGACAACATCCCCGGATGAACCGACTAATTGGATATGCAAGGGCATTTGACCAAACGCATGAGTGGAACAGCTTAAGCAGGGGTCAAAGGCGCGAATTCCAGCTTCAACTCGGTTTAATAACCCTTCAGGAATTTCATTCCCGTGGATATAATGTTTGGCAATTTGTGCCACAGTTTTGTTCATCGCCAAGTTATTTTGACCCGTGGCAATAATCATGTTGACTTTCTTGATAATGCCATTTTCATCCACATTATAATGATGGAACAATGTGCCTCGGGGCGCTTCACTGACACCAATGCCTTCTAAACTGTTAATTCCGGCTTCAGCCCGAGTGCGTTTGGAGACAATATCTGGATCTTCAACTAATTGTTCAATCCGTTCTAAAGCTGCCAGAATTTCCACTAAGCGGGCATAGTGATAGAAGAAGGATGAGGTGGCTACACCGCCTGCGCGATCGCGAAATTCTTGTAACTCCCGATCAGCGGCTTCCGTACCCATGCGATCGCAGATATTCAGTCGGGCTAATGGACCCACTCGATAAATCCCATCCGGGTATCCTAAGGGTTTATAGTAGGGGAATTTCAAATAAGACCAAGGTTCAACCGCTTCACCCATAAAGTCTTGATAATCATCCTCACTGAGTCCATCAGCTACCATATTCCCTTCACTATCTTTGAAGCGAAGATGACCATCATAATGTTCCCAGACTCCATCTTTACCCACTAACCCCATAAACAGGGAGGGGAACAAACCAAAGGTTTCTACCTCGGTAGAAAACTTATCCAATAACTGCTTAAACAAGCCCAGGGCGGTATCGAGAGTCGCGCGGGATTCCGGTAAGCGATCGCGTATCCAAGCCCGCCCCTCTTCCGATAAAGGCGATCGCACGCCGCCAGGAACCGCCCAGGCTGGGTGTATTTTCTTCGCCCCCAACAGTTCGATCACCGTTTGACCAAACTGGCGCAAGCGAATCCCACTGCGGGCTAAATCCGGATCAGCCGCAATTAAGCCAAACACATTCCGAGTCGCCGGATCACTATCCCAACCCAACAAAAAGTCAGGACTACTCAGATGGAAAAACGACAGCGCGTGAGACTGGGTAATTTGTCCCAAGTTCATCATCCGCCGCAATTTCTCACCCGCAGGCGGTACCTTCACCGCTTGAATTTTATCCCCCGTTTTCGCCGACGCCAGTAAATGACTTACTGGACAAATCCCACAAATTCGAGCCGTAATCCCTGCCATTTCCCACATCGGGCGTCCTTCACAGAACTTTTCAAAGCCCCGGAATTCCACCACATGAAATCGGGCGTCTTCCACTTCCCCTGCATCATCAAGAAAAATAGAAATTTTCGCGTGTCCTTCAATACGAGTAACCGGATCAATAAGAACTGTTTTAGCCATAACCTTCCTGTCTCTAGTTGTTTCTTGCTTTTGTATCCTTTGCCCTTTGTTGAGTTGATCAGGTAATTATTATTTGTTACCCACCCTCAACGTTAACCAATGACAAAGGACATAAGACGAATGACCAATGACTATCCAAACTTAATCATTTCCCGTCCTTCCATAACGGGTTTTTCACCGCGCAGTAACGGTTCAATTGTGGCTTGAATTCGGTCGGCTGGTGGTGGACATCCCGGCATAAATAAATCAACGTGAACCAACTCATGCACAGGGCGCACGCGGTCTAGTAATTCTGGCACAATTCCAGGGAAATTAGGCAATTGGGGATTCGCATCTCCCAACTCCAGATAACAGCGCTTCAGCACCGGTTCTGCCCCTCCTAACATATTCCGTAAGGCTGGTACGTTGGCAGTTACAGCACAATCGCCAAAGGAAATCAGGAATTTGGTGCGTTCTCTGGCGATGCGAATTAACTCCAAGTTTTCTTCATTCGCCACACCCCCTTCTACTAAACAAACATCCACATCTTCGGGGTACTCTTTAACATCAGAAGCCACTGGACTGTAAACCACATCCACTTTCTCAGCCAGTTCCAGTAGCCATTCGTCTAAATCCAGAAAGGACATGTGACAGCCAGAACAGCCACACAACCAAATCGTCGCTAATTTTATCTTTGCCATGCTTTATATCTCCCAACAATTGGTGATTGGTGATTGAGGATTTGTTAAAGAAAAGGGAAAAGGGAACAGGGAACAGTTAACAGTTAACAGGTAACAGGTAAGGTAGAGTTTTGAGTTAACTTACTCAGCTTCCCCAGCTCCCCCAGCTCCCCCCGCTCCCCCAGCTCCCCCCGCTTTCCTACGTCAGCGAGTCCACTTATGCTCTTCCCGTGCGGTGACTAAAAATTCCACTTTCCCTCTGTCTTTTTCCATTTCCGCGACTGTGGAACCCTTGCGGAAAAGAGAACCTGTGGGACAAGCATCCACACACTTACCACAAGAAGTACAGGCTTCCACCTCTCCCCAAGGTTGAGCCAACCCGCTAATGATACGGGACGCCGGACCCCGCCCTGCTACATCCCAAACGTGAGCGCCTTCGATTTCGTCACAGACTCGCACACAACGAGTACAGAGAATACAACGATTGTGATCAAGACCGAAGCGATCGTGAGATACATCCACGTCTCGTTGTGGGAAACGGTAGGGGAAACGGGTGTGATCCATTCCCACCTCAATCGCCGCATCTTGCAATTGGCAATTGCCATTCACCACACAGACGGCGCAGATGTGATTCCCTTCGGAAAACAGCATCTCGACAACCATGCGGCGGTATTCTTGGAGCGTTTCGGTATTGGTATGAACTTTCATTCCCTCCGACACCTCAGTAACGCAGGCAGGTAGGAGTTTGTTAATCCCTTCAATTTCTACCAAACATAACCGACAAGCGCCCACATCAGTGACCCCTTCCAGATGACACAACGTAGGAATATGAACACCTGCTTCTTTGGCTGCGGTTAGGAGGGTTGCACCTTCTTCAATGGCGACATCAACGCCATCAATGGTCAATGTTTTTACTGACATATCTTTTGTCCTTTGTCATTTGTCCTTGGTCATTCGTCCTTTGTCATTTGTCATTTGTCCTTGGTCATTCGTCAAAAACCCGATAACGTATGACTTATGAATAAGGGCGGGTTTTGTTGAAACGTTATCGGTCTTTCATTAGCGTTAGTCCCTAAACCCGCCCCTACAATTGACTGATGACTTATGACTTCACTGCCACTTTTCCATTCGGGCTATCTTGAAGTAACACCAGATACTCATCCCGGAAATAGCGCAGCGTACTCATGACGGGATTCGGTGCAGTCTGACCCAAACCGCACAAGCTGGTGTCTTTCACCATGCCACAGAGCTGTTCGAGTTGTTCGATATCTCTCATTGTGGCTTCTCCCTTGAGGATTTTGGTCAGCGCTTGGTACATTTGCACTGTTCCCACGCGACAAGGGATGCATTTGCCGCAGGTTTCTCCCCGACAGAATTCCATGTAGAACTGGGCAACTTCAATCATGCTGGTGGTTTCATCCATCACCACCATGCCGCCGGAACCCATCATCGAGCCGATTGTGACCAGTGAGTCGTAGTCTACTGGGGTATCCAGTAGGGATGCGGGGATACAACCGCCAGACGGTCCCCCCGTTTGCACTGCCTTCACTTCACCATCTGGTACACCGCCGCCCATTTCTTCGACAATTTCGCGTAGGGTAATGCCCATTGGCACTTCAATTAAACCATTGTTGCGGATTTTACCCGTTAGAGCGAACACTTTTGTGCCTTTGCTCTTTTCGGTGCCGATATTGGCGTACCATTCGGCTCCTTCCCGAATAATGACGGCAATATTGGCGAAGGTTTCCACATTATTAATTAAAGTCGGACATCCCCACAATCCTGATTGTGCCGGATAAGGGGGGCGGGGGCGGGGTAAACCTCGTCCACCTTCTACGGAGGCAATTAAGGCGGTTTCTTCACCGCAGACAAAAGCACCTGCACCGATGCGGATATCAACTTTGAAGTCAAAGGGAGAGCCGAAGATTTGACTACCTAGAAGGCTGAGCCTTTTGGCTTGCTTGATTGCCTTTTGCAGGCGATCGATCGCGAGGGGATATTCCGCCCGAACATAGATGAACGCTTGGGTAGCACCAACCGCATAACCCGCGATCGCCATTCCTTCTAAAACCCGATGGGGGTCACTCTCTAACACCGAGCGATCCATGAACGCACCCGGATCACCCTCATCCGCATTACAAATTACATATTTTTGCTCCCCAGGCATCTTCGCCATGGTTGCCCATTTCAATCCTGTGGGATAACCGCCGCCACCGCGTCCGCGCAACCCACTCTTGCTGATTTGATCGACAACCTCCGCCGGGGTCATATCATGAATAACTTTATAAAGGGACTGATACCCCCCAGCCGCAATATATTCTTCAATCCGTTCCGGGTCAATTTTGCCACTGGTTTCCCGGACGATTCGCATTTGGCGAGCAAAAAAGGGGTGATTCAGATCGCCCTCATTCGCCGTGGCTGTCCCGCCATTGAGTGATTCAATAATACTGGCAGCATCATCGGGAGTCACTTCCTCGTATAGTTTGTCCTGGGGATCGATTTCCACCAAAGGACCTCGCCCACAGAACCCCATACACCCCACACCGACGACTTGCACGCGATCGCCTAAATCTGCTGCTTTAACCGCTCCTTCTAAATTTTTCTTTACACCCAAGGAATTCGCCGCTTGGCAACCTGTTGACGTACAACAATGTACGCGGATGCTTTTTTGCGCCTGACGTTCTGCTTCAGCAATTTCTTGCAGTTCCGTTAAATCCATAATTTTCTCTCCTCATCAGTGGTGGAATAAACCCATCCGCACAAACGTGACTCTACCTCGTTGCATTCAAACCGATAACGTTTTCTCCCCAGACGCGCCATGGCGCGTCTCTACATGCTTCCTATCTACTACGTTTGACCGCAACTCGGTATTATTACTCCATCCATCCCTTCACCTTCTCCAGTGCCAATTCTGCGGTTTGTTTCGGCGCAACTGTGCCATCAAACACTACGGCTGGGGCGATACCGCAGGCACCGAGACAACGGGCGCTGAGCAAGGACATTTCGCCATCAGGGGTGGTGTCACCTACTTGGATGCCAAAATGCTCCTCTAGTGCCGATAGCACTTGTCCACCACCTTTGACGTAACAAGCCGTACCCGTACAAACCACACAAGTATGAGTGCCACCGGGCTTCAGGGAGAATAGGTGATAAAATGTCGCCACCCCATACACCCGACTCAGGGGCAGTTTTAGCCCTCGTGCTACATACAGCAACACGTCCTCCTCCAGATAGCCAAAGGCTTCCTGTGCCTTGTGGAGAACTTCAATCAAAACATCAGGACGATACTGAGCCCGCTTCATTGTGATATCCAGAACTTTGAAGCGCTTATCACCACTGGGATGTCCTTTCTTGGCTTCCTTCGGCTTTTTCGCCGCCGTGGTGTCTGCACGAGACGTGGGCACAGTTGCCATAGTTAACTCTCCTTTATTTTGAGTATCTGTAGGGTGGGCATTTGCCCACCCCACAAAAGGTTTACATCGTCGGTACGGCAGGTTGGGTATCGGCTTTGATATTGGTATCACCGATCGCACCATTGCCGTTGACGGTTTCGACATCAGGAACCTCGCCCAAGTCGCCGTGATAGGCTTTGGTGAGGATTTCCTTAAGATCTTCAATCAAGGGGTAGCGGGGATTCGCGCCAGTACACTGATCATCAAATGCCTGATCTGCAACTTCATCCAGCTTGGCGAAGAATTCCGCTTCACTTTCCTTGATCACATCCTTCAGCGCCGCCGGAATCCCCACCTGACGCTTGAGTTCCTCAATCGCCCCAATCAGGTGATTGATTTTCTCGTCTTCGGTATCGCCGCCCAAGTGCAGGTAATCGGCAATCCGAGAATAGCGCCATTTGGCATTAGGATACTTGTATTGGGAGAACGTCGCCTGCTTAAAGGGCGCATCCGTGGCGTTATAGCGAATAACATGAGAAATTAACATGGCATTCGCTAACCCGTGGGGGACATGGAAAATAGCCCCTAATTGGTGTGCCATAGAATGACAGATGCCCAGGAAACTATTGGCAAACGCCATCCCTGCCATCGTGGCGGCATAGTGCATTTTCTCCCGCGCCTTGGGATCATTTGCCCCATTTTTGTATGCCGAAGGCAGGTATTTAAAGATCAGCCGGGTAGCTTCGAGTGCCAACCCATTGGTATATTCACTAGCTAACACCGAGACATAGGCTTCTAAAGCGTGAGTCAAGGCATCGACGCCCCCGAATGCGGTGAGACTCTTGGGCATATTCAGGACTAATTCGGGGTCTACGATCGCCATATTTGGCGTCAAGGCATAGTCCGCCAAGGGATACTTGATATCATTACGGCGATCCGTTACTACCGCAAACGGTGTAACTTCTGAACCCGTTCCCGATGTCGTGGGAATGGCTACCATCATCGCTTTCTCACCCAAGGGGGGCAGTTCATACACCCGTTTGCGGATATCCATGAACCGCATCGCTAACCCCTCAAATTCAATCTCTGGATGCTCATACATCAGCCACATAATTTTGGCAGCATCCATGGGCGAACCCCCACCCAAGGCGATAATCACATCGGGCTTGAAGGTGTTCATCAACGTCAATCCCCGTTGTACGGTTTCTAAGGAGGGGTCTGGCTCTACGTCATAGAAGATATCGTATTTGATACCAATTTCAGCCAAAACCTCTTCGACGCTAGCCGTCATCCCCAGATCGTAAATGGGTTTGTCGGTGACGATAAATGCCCGTTCTTTCCCCGCTAACTCCCGCAGGGCGATGGGCAGAGACCCATACTTAAAGTACACTTTGGGCGGTATCCGGAACCAGAGCATATTTTCCCGCCGTTCCGCGATCGTTTTTATGTTCAGCAGGTGTTCCGGTCCCACATTTTCACTGATGGAGTTCCCTCCCCAAGTACCACAACCTAACGTCAACGAGGGATCAAGGCGGAAGTTATAGATATCCCCGATCGCACCTTGGGAGGAGGGGGTATTAATTAAGACGCGAGACGCCTGAACTTGGTCTTCAAACCGTTTAATATGGTCAGCATTGGCTGGATTGGTGTACAGCACCGCCGTATGTCCACGTCCGCCAAATTCAACCAACTGTCCGGCTTTGTCTACCGCATCCTCAAAGTTTTTCGCCCGATACATTGCCAGAACGGGGGAGAGTTTCTCGAAGGAAAAGGGTTCATCAGTGCCAATCTTTTCCACTTCGCCAATAATCACCCGGGTTTGTTCCGGTAAGGTAAATCCAGCTAATTCGGCTAACTTCTCAACAGGTTGACCGACAATTTCGGCATTTAAGCGCCCATTGACAATAATTTTACTCCCCATTTTTTCCCGTTCTTCTGGCGTCAAGAAGTAAGCGCCGCGATTAATAAATTCTTGGCGAACTTCCTCGTAAACATTATCCAAGACAATCACCGACTGCTCACTGGCGCAGATCATGCCATTGTCAAAGGTTTTACTCAGAATAATCGAAGACACCGCCATTTTAATGTGAGCGCTGGAATCAATCACCGCTGGCGTGTTTCCTGCACCAACACCGAGAGAGGGATGTCCCGAAGAATAGGCGGCTTTCACCATTCCCGGACCCCCTGTCGCCAGGATCAGCTTCACATCGGGGTGCTGCATCAAAGCTTGGGAAAGAGGCACCGTTGGTTCATCAATCCAGCCGATAATATTCTCAGGTGCGCCAGCCGCTACCGCCGCGTCTAAGACGACTTTTGCCGCTTCCAGGGTGCATTGTTTGGCACGGGGATGAGGGGAGAAAATAATCCCATTTCGGGTTTTCAGAGCAATTAATGCCTTAAAAATCGCCGTTGAGGTGGGGTTGGTGGTGGGTACGATCCCCGCTAAAATACCAACGGGTTCAGCAATTTTCTGGAAACCGAACGATTTGTCCTCTTCGACAACACCACAAGTTTTATCATGTTTGTACTTGTTGTAGATCATTTCCGAGGCAAAGTGGTTTTTAATCACCTTATCCTCAACCACTCCCATTGCCGTTTCACTGACCGCTAATTTTGCCAAAGGAATCCGGGCTGCATTAGCCGCGAGTGCCGCTTTTTTGAAGATGGCATCGACCTGCTCTTGCGTGTAACCAGCGTATTGGGTTTGAGCGTTTTTAACCCGTTTAATTAATTCTTCGAGTTCCTGATGGTTCGTGACTTTGATCATGTTAGTTGCAGTAAGTCTCGTCATGCGTATTGATTACAGTCCTCACACCCACTATTGAGGTTGTTCTTGTTATTACTCGCTCGTGTATAAATCGGGCAGGTTTCCCGGCTAAAGCGACTGATTTTCTCTTTAAGTCGTCACCGAGATAAATCCTATCTCCGGTTGTTTATAATCTGTGGTCTTAAGCGAAGTCCAAGGCATATTTTCCTGTCCTTTGTCCTAACCTATCGTCTGTTCTGATTACCGTTTCATCGCTGCCAATAGTATCGACTCCCAGTATAAAGTGGGCGGGGAAAGCAAAAAATCTCCTAATGGGAATACTAACATCTGATCCTCCTAATTCCCTAGGATGATTAACCAAATGATCAACAAGCAGACCGTTCCTCCCAATGCAGTATAGATCAAGGATTCATGTCTAGGGGAGTCCTAAGAATCTAAGAAATACTTTTTCCTCCCGTCACACCTACTATACTATCTCGAATGGGAGATTTGTAAACCAATAAATCCATGATTTTTTTAAGATTGCGCTAGACTTAAGCCTCCTGATTTTTAGACTTTCTTAATAAACAACGTTCTAGTTGTTCAAACGTCAGACTAGCTTTTTTCAACCTGCCAAAACTGTTAACCATGAACCAAGTATCCGACAAGGCGGCTGCATGTCCTTAATAGCACTTGCCGTATCGGTTTGTCGATAGGGAAACAGTAGGGACACGGCAGTGCAGTGCCCCTACCGATGCGACGGGGTTCCTTTATCTCCAGACGTAAACGTTGCAAATTTAAAATAAACTTAACACAATGAAATTATTCTTTTAATATTGATAGGCGATGACGACCACTGACGAACTAAAATCCCGACCCTTACCTCCCGGTGATTTCGGTTTACCGTTGATTGGGGAAACCATCCAGTTTTTCCGTGATCCCGACTTTGCCCAGAAGCGTCATCAAAAGTACGGGTCAATATTCAAGACAAAGTTATTTGGACGTCCCACGGTGATGATTAGCGGTTCCGAGGCGAACCGCTTCGTCCTCACTCATGAGAACCAGTACTTTACCAGCACCTTCCCCCCCAGCACAAAAATACTCTTGGGACCTGCGTCTCTAGCGGTACAGGGCGGTTTGAACCATCTTCAACGACGCAAAATCCTCTCCCAAGCCTTTCAACCTAGGGCATTAGCAGGGTATTTGACCGATATGGCAGAGATTGCCCAAGGTTATCTACACAAATGGGAGCGTCTGGGTACATTTACATGGTATCCAGAACTGAGAAATCTCACCTTTGACATCGCCTGCAAATTGCTGGTTGGCGTAGATTCCGCCTCAGAAACGCTGATGGGCAAATGGTTTGAAGAGTGGTGTCAGGGATTGTTTAGTATTGCCTTACCCTTACCGTGGACGAAATTTGGTCGTGCGTTGCATTGCCGCAAGCAACTACTGAACCAGATTGAGCAGATTATACGCCAACGCCAACAATCCAGCGACCCTGGTCAAGATGCATTGGGACTGCTGTTGCAAGCACGGGATGAACAGGGTAATAGTCTGAGTTTAGAGGAACTCAAAGACCAAATCTTGTTGTTACTCTTCGCGGGTCATGAAACGTTAACATCGGCACTGGCATCTACTTGTTTGCTCTTAGCCCAGCATCCCGATATTGTAGCCGCCATCCGCGCCGAACAACAGCAACTGAATCTGCAAAGTCCATGGACGATGGAGGATTTAAAGCAGATGACGTATCTTGAACAAGTCCTCAAGGAAGTCATGCGTCTGATTCCCCCTGTTGGTGGTGGGTTTCGGGAAGTGATTCAATCGTGCGAGTTAAATGGTTATCAGTTACCAAAAGGATGGTCAGTTCAATATCAAATTAGCAGAACTCATCACGATAGTGATATTTATACGCAACCAGAACAATTTGACCCAGAACGGTTTAATCCAGAACGGGCGGAGGATAAATCCAAACCCTTTAGTTATGTTCCCTTTGGCGGTGGGGTGCGCGAATGTTTGGGACGAGAGTTTGCCAAATTGGAGATGAAGTTATTTACCGCATTGTTAGTGCGCGATTATCAGTGGGAACTGCTTCCGGAACAGAATCTGGACATGGTTGCAGTACCGACACCCCATCCCCGCGATGGTTTGCGGGTTAATTTTTGGCGGCGAGAGGCTGAAAATTAGGTCTTTGTCACATAGTCACGTCGGGTGGGTTAGGCGGGGCTTAAATTTTATAAAGGGCGCAAGTCTTTGCGCCCCTACGAACGGCATATATTATTTAAATAAATGCGACGTTTATGTCCAATTCTCAACTGATATAAACCCTACCTAGATTCAATAATACATTCTCAGCATTAATAGGGGTGGGTTACGGCGGATAACTCATTGAATAGTTATCGCTTCAGTTAAAACTCCGCCTAAACCACCCTACGTTTTTTTGATCAAAGTATTTCCCACTGGTCTCTTTTTTTGAGATAAAAGTTTTTTTATTCTGTGTATTGATGTTGTAATATTGCTACAAAATTGGCAGAGGGGTTGGGGGTGAGGGCTGGCTGAGGCGATACACAGACAACGGGAACGGGAATACTGAGAAAAAAGCCCCCAGTTGTCAGTAGTAGGTAACAGCAGCAATGGCTAAGCGATCGCTAAAAGCATCCACTATCGGTATCACTCAGGCAAAACAAGCCTTTGAACGCAAGGGATGGACTCAAGAATACCTCGCCGCCCAGGTGGGTTTAGAAACCCGCCACTCGGTTTGGAAGTTTTTTCGCGGGAAACCGATTGATCGAGCCTATTTTATTGATATCTGTTTTCAATTAGATCTGGATTGGCAAGATATAGCCGATTTTCCGCCAACCTCTGTACTCTCAACCCCAACCCCAGAAAGCAATACACCCAGCCAAATTGACGCTTGGGTGCAACTAATGCGATCGCAACTTCAGGATCACATCCAGGTTCAAGCGGGTATCCTGCAATCCTCCTTTGATGTCACCCAGCCTCTACTCCTGGATCACCTCTATACCCACGTCAAAATCTTACCCCACCTCACCCATCAGCGATGGCTTGAGGTGTCTGACTTACAGGGTTCTCAGCCCAAAACAGGCGATCGCGTTCGCTTAACTCAACTGAATCAACCCGCCATTCCGGGAATGGAGGCGGTGATGATGCATTCTAAACTCACCCTTCTCGGTAAACCGGGTGCAGGCAAAACCACGTTCTTACAATATCTTGCCCTTCAATGCAACGCAGGTCATTTTAAACCAGACTGTATTCCCGTCTTTATCTCCCTGAGACAATTTACCAAACAAGCCCGAACTACTGGTAATTTCAGTTTCCTCAATTATCTGAGTACGAAGTGGAAAACTTTTGGCATTTCTCCAGAACAGATAGAACTCTTACTTCAACACGGAAAAGTCCTACTATTACTCGACGGTTTAGATGAAGTATCCAAAGCCGATACCCCAGAATTGCTGCAACAGATACAACTCTTTGCAGATGAGTATTACCAAAATCAGATTATTATTACCAGTCGCATCGCCGCCCAACAATACCACTTTCGCGGCTTTACTTATGTCGAGTTAGCCGATTTTGACACCCATCAAATTGAAACCTTTGCCAAAAAATGGTTTACCGCCACCAACAAAAATTATCAGCGCGTCGGATTAGCCAAAGCCACTCAATTTCTGGAACAATTACACCGTCCGGAAAACCAACCGATTCGAGAACTCGTCGTCACCCCAATTTTACTTAGTTTAGTCTGTTCCGTATTTCAGGAACGGGCAACCTTTCCCAGCAAACGCGCCAAACTCTATCAGGCGGGATTAGATATTTTGTTAGTGCGCTGGGATAAAGCCAGAGGAATTCAACGGGATCAAACCTATCGCAACTTACAGCTTCCTGATAAGATAAAACTCCTGAGTCAAATCGCAGCGACGATGTTTGCACAGGGGAACTACTTTTTTGAAAAAAGTGAAGTTCTGCCGATTATTTCTGACTATCTCCATAATTTACCCAATGGGAGTCAGGATTTAGAAACCCTGTGGTTAACCAGTGAAGGCGTTCTCAAAGCCATTGAGTTACAGCATGGATTACTCGTGGAACGGGCGCGAGATATTTATTCCTTTTCTCATCTCACGTTTCAGGAATATCTAACCGCCCGAAAAATTGTCGCAACTCAAAGCACAGAGGCACTGCAACAGTTAGCGACTCATATCACTGATTCCCAATGGAAGGAAGTCTTTTTGCTCACTGTGAGTCTGTTACCTACGGCGGATCTATTACTCCAGCTAATCAAGGAGGAAATTGATAAGTTAGTTAAGGACGATCGGCAAATGAAGGCTTTTATTGACACCATTGATCAGAAAGTCAATCAGCTAAAACTGGATTGCCACCCTGCTGCATTACGAGCCTTTTACTGGACATTATTTCAGGATCGGGATTTAAACTTAGCGGTGTCTCTTGATGCCAAGCTAGCCCAGGAATTACCCAACGATTTAGCCTTAGATTTAACCCTAGCACGGGCATTTGATTTAACTGAGATACTAATCAAGAAGCCTACTGTTAAACAGATTCTTAACCTAGAATTTGCCTTAGATTTTGAGCGAACCTTTCAGTTGGACAAAGCATTTCAGCAGTCTCTCCAGCAAATTAAAGCTCAACTTCCTGATCCCGCCCAAGGAAAAGAAGGGTTACAAGCTTGGTGGCAAGTTAACGGTGAAGCTTGGCTGCAACAGTTTCGTGCTATTATTATTGAGTATCGCGCTATTGGGCAAGATTGGCAGTTTAGTCAAGACCAATGGCAACGATTACAGCAATATTATCAGGCAAATCAGTTTCTTGTTGATTGTCTCAATAGTGAGGGTCAAGTGAGTGCTGAGGTGAGGGCGGAAATCGAAAATAACGTGTTGATTGTTGATGAGGGAAGTTGCGATTCTTCACTTCCTTCAAGAACATGGCGCGTGAATTTGTAGGGGCGGGTTTAGGAAATTACGTTTCGCTATTGATGATAATCTTTATTCAAAACCCGCCCTGATTATCTGAGGGGTTTCACTATTATTATTTCTTGCCTTCTGCCTTGTCTTCACCAATAGGATAAGTATTCAACTAGACATGAGAAGCTGTCATGCATTTAAATTGGGTGTTAGTAGCGAGCAAGATGCTTAGTAGCAAATCGCTAGGCGTGTATTTACAACTCCCGTACCTGAAACTGAGTCCAGATGAGATGTTCGTACAAACAAAGTGTAACTAGACCAGCGCGAAGCGCTATAGTAGCGAGCAAGATGCTCGCACTACATACAAGCCATTATTGACATTAAGGTTTAAATGCCGAACCGCTTATCACTGATGAATCACCACTGGCGTTCCCACAGATGCCCAATTATATAACCACTCGGCGTGATCAACTGCTACATTCACACAACCATGACTCATCCGAGTGCCAAAGTTATTGTGCCAATAAGCTCCATGAATCGCATAGCCACCTTGGTAATACATGGTATACGGCACATTAGAGATATCATAACCCGGACCCCGCATGCGATCGCGCCGCAGCTTGGTTTGAATGTTAAAGACACCTGTACGGGTAGGTGTAGCCTGTTTCCCGGTGGAGACAATCACCGCATAGACTTGTTCCCCTCCTTCCCAAGCAATTAACCGTTGATTGCTGAGATTAATTTCAATCCAGCGCTGATTCGTATTTTGCAGCGCCGCCATTTTGCTGGCAATCTGTTCAGTGTGGGGTGTGGGATTGGCGACAGGTGTCTCAAACCCAAACATAGTTGTAGCTAAGGCGACGCCGACTAGGAAAGTTGCAAAACGGCGTCCCCAAGGGGCAAATTTGATGCTTTTCATGGAAACTGGGGAGATGACACAATGATCCTCTTATTTCTATTTTATGGATCACCGCTGAATTGGGATCGAAGTTTTTTCGCCCGTTGGGTAATTCCGTGCCAATCCCCAGACGCGATGAGAGATGTGGGGAACAAGTCTCCCGCCAATCCGACCGCGATCGCACCGGCTGTGATAAAGTCTTTAGCATTGGCGAAGGTGACGCCGCCTGTAGGAATCAGGGGAATATGACCCAAAGGTCCTTGTAAGGCTTTAATATAACTGACACCGCCTACTGCCTGAATCGGAAACACCTTAACGCAACTTGCCCCCGCATCCCAAGCCGTCACAATTTCACTGGGAGAAAGTGCGCCAGGAATAATAGGAACTCCCGCATTAACAGCCGTATTAATTAGAGTGATATTGGTATGAGGGGTAAACAGAAACTCAGCCCCCGCCTCAATAGCCTGTTTTACCTGTTCCAAGTTTAGTAATGTTCCTGTACCAATCGTACAGTCTGGTAACGCTTGACGCAGATGACGAATTAAATCAGCAGCCGCGTCTGTATTCCAGGTAATCTCAATTAACTTTATTCCCCCGGCGGCTACCGCCTGCGCCATTTGACGTCCTACAGATTGGTCAGACGCCCGAATCACGGCAATAGTACGATAATCTTGCAGAAGAGTCAACCAAGATTGATTTGATATACTCACAACGTTATACTTACTGATGTCATTTAGCTTAAATCAAATGTCACGCTCCTTAAGCAGAATGTTAGCAACTTAGACGCCAGGAAATCAATTTCCGGAACCCAAGCTCAAGTAAGAATCGAGCTGACTAAGTAAGCTTTAGCTCTTAGACGTCAGGAAATCAATTTCCGGAACTCAAGCTCAAGTAAAAATCGAGCTGACTGAGTAAGTATTACAACCCGTTAAAACGGGTTTTAGCTTTTAGCCCGTAGACGCGGAGCGGCTTCTCTTCGAGTACTTTAGTTCAGGGCTTTAGCTTAGACGTCAGGAAATCAATTTCCGGAACTCAAGCTCAAGTAAGAATCGAGCTGCCTGAGTAAGTATTACAACCCGTTAAAACGGGTTTTAGCTTTTAGCCCGTAGACGCGGAGCGGCTTCTCTTCGAGTACTTTAGTTCAGGGCTTTAGCTTAGACGTCAGGAAATCAATTTCCGGAACCCAAGCTCAAGTAAGAATCGAGCTGACTGAGTAAGTATTACAACCCGTTAAAACGGGTTTTAGCTTTTAGCCCGTAGACGCGGAGCGGCTTCTCTTCGAGTACTTTAGTTCAGGGCTTTAGCTTAGACGTCAGGAAATCAATTTCCGGAACCCAAGCTCAAGTAAGAATCGAGCTGACTAAGTAAGTATTACAACCCGTTTTAACGGGTTTTAGCTTTTAGCCCGAACTTTAGTTCAGGGCTTTAGCTCATTCACCAACATTCCGGCTCAGTT
The DNA here is from genome assembly GCF_000155555.1 of Coleofasciculus chthonoplastes PCC 7420. Taxonomy (GTDB): domain Bacteria; phylum Cyanobacteriota; class Cyanobacteriia; order Cyanobacteriales; family Coleofasciculaceae; genus Coleofasciculus; species Coleofasciculus chthonoplastes_A. The sequence continues at coordinate 95,367 of NZ_DS989851.1, read as the reverse complement.
GAATACGGTAAATCCTGCCCAGTTTTTCCTCAGGGCTTGTGAGCTATTTTACAGGCTAAAGCCCTTACTACAAACTTTGCAGCCATTGCTTAAACTCTTGCTTAACCTGTTGTTCCCGTTGAGCAACGGTTGCACCCGCTTCACCCATCTTATTCTCAACCTCAGCTTGCTTGTGTTCTACAACAGTAGATTCTACCGTTTGAGATTGTGCTTTTAACTGATTGTACCAAGCGGCAAAATTTTCTAGGCGCTGCTTCAACCGCTCATAACGACTGCGCTCACTTTCAGTCCCCTTACTATCCGGGTTGACCTCGTGGCTCTTCATCGTAGCATAGTGATGCCGCAAATCCGTATAAACTTGGCGCAAATAGGGAAACAGGCGACTTTTAAGCACTTTGGAGACGGCGATAACCATAGATTTAGAACGAAGCCCAGGGGTTTTTGACGTGGCTTCCCCGTTTTCGTTCTCTAGTTTATCTGCCCTTGCCAAAATCTCCGATAAATTTTCTTGAATAATCCCGCGAATTTCATCCGTTCCGTCTTTCACTTCCGCAAAACTTTTCGAGAAAGCCTCTTGAACAATTTCTTGAATTCGTTCTGCACGTTCCCTTTCTAGGGACTTAGCTTTCTGAAAATCAGTGGTGATACGTTCTTTAGTAGATTCAGACATAGTTATTCCTCATCGCTTTGATTAACTCGGTTTCGAGACTTCTGCTAAAAAGCTTGTTCTACTCCCAATTTAATCTTGGCAAATTTATCCGTAAGTTTCCGGTGTGGTTTACCCCTAGTTTTGGCGTGTTACTTCGACAAATTGTAGGAATACTACGACATTAAGTACGGATATCCGACGATTGAGCTTATTTCATCGACTATCCAATTGAGGCGGATTCCTGTTCCCCCCTTTTTAAGGGGTGCTAGGGGGGATCTCCCGATGTTCAATACATGCTTCCCAGTCGTATTGTGCATTTTCCCAACCTACTTGACTCTCTTGAAAGCAGAGGATGCTTCGCTTTTATTGCACGGGGATTTAGGGGGATCGACAATGTACCGCATAGCAGAGCAAACTGCTATATTATTTTACCCTTGGCTTTTGGCTTGATTCTTCGCCACGGATAATTTTTTATTTAAGAGACAAACAACAAATTTACAATAAGGTCGATATTTAGCTGTTTGAGTCACATTGTCAAATTTAGCAATTTCCTTACTTAAAATACCAACCGTCCAAGACTTAGATGGATATTTTTTACGCAAGCCCTCAATCACAGCATCCATAGCCGCTTTGCGATTTCTAGTCAAGGTTTCTAAATTGAGATTCAAAACCTCGTTTAATTCGTTATTAATCGTTTCATCATCAGAGTAGATTTGACCACTACTGCTGTATTTGATGAAGTTCTCACAGTTTTTACTCGCGTCAGCCGGATTAATCGTAATTTCTATTTCACCCTTTCTCGTATCACAATGTTGTAAACGTTGAGGTTGACCTTGATTACCGTGACAAGCACCAAGTAAATTTCTGTAATCTAATTGTAAATTGGGATAAATACTCTTGGGTTGCCAATGCTCAATCTTCATAGTATCGCGGGCTATGCGTTGCATACAGTAACAACAAATATATCCTTGCTCAGTCAATAATAATTGGCGTAAATCATCTTTTTGCGGATAGTTATCATAATCAGCATAAGGCTGTGAACGGTGTTCCAATAAGGAGCGGGGTTCGTTGCCTTTGACAATATGCTTCACGTTATTCGGTTAAAAAACTAATCAGCGTTTGACCCCGAATAACTTCCGGGTCATTTTCACCCAGTAACTCAGCGAGTTCTTGCAGTTTTATTTTAGCATCCTCTATTTTCTCTTCATCGATCAAAGCAAAACAAGCATTGATTTTTTCCTGCACTTGATTGGGGCGTTCTTTCACCCCCATCAATTCATATAAAATTGAATTGCTATCTCTACCATAGGTATGAGGCGTTACTTCAACAAGTTGAAAGTCTTCTAAAATAAATACATTTTCTCGTTTGACGTTACTCAGAACTTGAGGCGAATGAGTTGTCACAATAAACTGACAATTCGGAAAAGTACGGGTCAGGCTGGGAATCACTATTCTTTGCCATTGAGGATGCAAATGTAAATCAATTTCGTCAATTAAAACAATACCTTCGCCTTCTAACGCATTAACTCCCAAACCAGGATTAGCAATTGCCAATCGCCTCGCCAAGTCAGTCACCAACATTAACAGCATCTTTTGTCCATCTGAGAGTTGCTCTAACTTGAAGTCTTGATTATTTTTGGTGATTGTTAAGGAAGGGGGGGCAGGGTTGCGAGTAAAATCAAGATTTCTTTGGGATTTTGATCTAACTACCCGCAGGTTATGAAAATCGCTATCGGGAAACTCTGCTAAAAATACTTCTATTGCCTTTCTGATGACCTCTAAGTTGGGATTTCTATATGCATTATCTTGGCGCAAGCGAATTTCATTCTCGTAATCCTCTTCTTGTCTAAACCATATTAAAAAATCTTGAAAGTTATTTATTTCGGGATTAAATGCTCCCCTGTAAGCATTCAATTGATTAATTCTGCATTGAATGATTGTGATATCTAAATCATCTAAGTCAATGGTTTGAGTGCCTAAAACCATTCGACGAGTTCTGTAATATATTAGTAAAGGTAAATTTATAGATTGATTTTCTTGTTGTAATTGTTGGCGCAAATATTCAATATAATGATTGACTTGATCATAGTTGCCTGAAACTTCTTGTTTATTGATATTTTTTTGGATTTTCCAACATATTTTATTGCTAGACTCTAATGAGATTGTAACGGATGCATAAGATTCTTTGGCTTCCAGCTTAATATCATCTATTTTGAAAGTTTCATTGATTTTTTTGGAAACAGTATCAGATTCAAAAAGATCAGTGAGTTCAATTTTAAGTATTCGTATTTCTAGTTGAATCAAAAGAGCAGCGATGCAATCCAATATAGCTGACTTGCCTGAACCATTTACTCCAATAAGTATAGCTGTATTATCAGGTGGAAACTTAAAATGTATCTCTTGAAAACATCTAAAGTTTTGAATACGTAATTCATCAATATGCATAAATAGCCCGAAATGAATAATTTATATAAAATATTTTACTTGAAAACCTTTGCCAATTCAAATAAACTCAGCCATTAGCCCTCTACAAAATCTCAGTCACTTGCCTAGCCACCCTATAGCGTCAATCTTGGAATCACAGTTACCAGCTACAAGACGTAATCAGTCAATTGTAGGGGCGGGTTTAGCCACTAAAACTACTTGTCACCGATAACGGAACAACAAAACCCGCCCTTATACTTAAATCTTACACCACTCCCATTAAACAGCCTTGGGTTAAAACCCCAAAGACAAACGCGAAATTCGTATAAAGACGACTGGATAAGAGTTCTAGTCCATTTTAATGGACTGAAGCTATTAGCCCGGAGTTTGAACTCCGGGCTCCGGGCGGGCGTCTCACATTCGCCTTATCCAGAATCATCCTTTTCCAGCAAAGCCAATAAATTAAATTCTTTATTCACTACATACATCACCGGATTCTTCTGCTTAATCACTTTCCCCTCTTGCACCGCTCGTTTTAACCAATCCTCCATCTGTCCTTTTCGTACCTGCAACGATTCAGCCAGAGATTTCGCATCTTGAGGTTGCTCTAACTGGTTGAGGATAAAAGGTAAAACCGCTTCATAAATATCTTTAGCGGGTAAATTAATATAAATCGTTTTATCCCCGCCTAAATCATCTCCGGCTGAGGATTTCTCAGACTCTATTACTTCCCCATCAACTTTGCTTTCTTCAACCTCAGCTATAGCTGCATCTAAAAGTGTACGCAATGGCTTATTCCAAGGGATTTCTGGAAAAACGATTCCTCCCTTTTCCAGCAATTTCTGATTTCCTTCAGGTACAGTTCCCTGCATCCGCACAAAAACCGGGACATCTTGTACCTTTCTCAACACTTCAGTCGCCCCCGCCCAGGTTCCACCTTTACCAACAGCAGAACTAATCACTAACGCATAATCCGCTAACGCATAAATATACTTGTTTCGCCCCATAGCATTACCCGCGCTGAAACTAGCATCGGGGTCATACGCAGACACTAATGTCAGTCTACCTTCTTTAATTCCAGCACGATACTTACTCGCCACAGCCGCCTTCGTTAAACTATCAGCAAGTACACCCACAGCATTCCCACCTGCTGCTAATATACCTAACATTGAAGCTTGATCTACTCCACGCGCCCCACCAGAAATCACATTGATTCCTTGTTCAGCGCATATCTGGACAACTCTTTCGGTATAATTAAGTCCTTCTTGATCAACTTCACGAGAACCAACGATAGCCAACCCAGCTTGAGAAAGCAATTCTCTCTTACCAATTCCATAGAGAATCGCGGGTGCATTATGTTTCAATCTCTGCTTCAAACATTGAGGATAATCTGCGTCACCTCGTCCCAATATCCATAACCCCTGATTCGTCCACTTTTCCACCGCTAAACTGAGCATAACACCGCGCTCAAGTAACGCAATTAACCGCTGAGAATCAAGCTTGTTAATGGTAATTTGAGATAAGCGATTTTTCAGAGTGGAATTAAGCAAATCCGCTGGATTCAAATGTTCTTCCAGCAACCAAGTTGCAACCGTATTATACTCGCTCAGGGTTAAGGGTTTAGGCTCAGTTTGACGATTTTGTCCAAAGCTGGCACACAATAATAAAATAGCTTGAGTATTGGGTGACAGCAGATGGTAATCCATAATCTTCTAATTGGCTTACGCTAACGAATTAAGTGCCAATGCTAACGGAAAAACTAGACCACTTCCAGCCCGACGTAACAGTGCAGCAATGACAGTGAATGTCCAACGTGAGTCTACCATATCATCAATTAAGAATACTGCCCCCTTCATCCCTTGCCAAGAATTCACGTCAAACACACCATCGAGATTATGGGCTTGTTGGTAACTATTCCCCATCTGTTTTTGGTGCTGAGTATGGCGAACTTTCTGCACAATTGGCTGAAAGGGTAATTGTAATTGATGGGCAAGTCGTTGGGCAAAATTGGGGACAAGTTGGGGATGATGTAAGGAAGGAACACAAGTTACCCAAGTGGGAAAAGGCTGGGGGTGCCAACGTTGAATCATCTCAAATGCACCCTGCACCAAGGCGTCATCAAAATCATGATTATCGTATTTCCCTCGTTTAACTAATTCTCCCCAACCCGCATCACCCCAAAGTGATAATGCTCGTCCGGGTTCAGCGCGTAAATTGTCACGAATTTTCCCAGAAAACCCATAACTAGGGAGCGCTTTAGATGCCCATTGTTTACGAGGTTCGATAATTTGGTCACTGCGACGGAGATACTGAATCGCTTGATTTACTCGGTTTAGTGAATAGGTTTCGGGTAATAACGGTCTACCCAAGCATACCGCACATTTTCCGCAAGGCGTTGGCTGCGGATCATCTAATTCTCTGGCGAGAAATGTCATCAAGCATTCTCGACTGTTCATATAGTCAAACATGCGAGTTTGTTCTTGGCGACGAATTTGGGTTAACCGTTCAATTTTCTCTGTATCCGGTTGATAAAATACGGGCGTCGCATACCATTTATAGCCTTGCTTAGTTATGGGTGCAGGAGACTCTAGGGATAACAGTTTCAATACCTTCTTAATTTGCCCATTCGAGAGATTGAGATGCTGCTCGATTTGGGGAACCGACAATCCATCTTCGGCTTGTTCTAACGCATTTAAAACATCCTGAACATGAGCCTCTGGTGGAAAGGCCGTTTGAATAAAATAATCAGTAATTTCCTGATCTTCATCCCCACTGAGCAGAATCCCATAAGCTTGCTCTACCGCTCTCCCCGCTCGTCCGACTTGTTGGTAATAATGAACAACAGAACCCGGACGCTGGTAGTGGATAACAAATCCTAAATCCGGCTTATCAAATCCCATTCCTAAAGCCGTTGTCGCGACTAAAGCTTTAATTTGATTGTTAATTAGTTGGTCTTCTAAGGTTAAACGCTGTTCATGGGTTAGAGCCGCATGGTAGGCTTGAGCATGAATCCCTTGCTGATTTAACCAATGGGCAACTCGTTCCGTATCTTTGATAGTTAATGCGTAAATAATCCCACTTCCGGGTAAGTTGGGCAAATGTTCCGCTAACCACGCCATACGTGCGGCGGGACTCGATAATTTAATGGTTTGTAATTGTAAGCTTTTTCGGGTAAGAGTACCTCTGGATACCAGCAAATTTGCACCCAGTTGCGTAATAATATCGTTAACAACGCGGTTATTTGCCGTGGCGGTTGTAGCGAGGGCGGGAATGGTTTGAGGAAGCGCTTGCAAAACACGGACAATGCGCCGATAGTCGGGGCGAAAATCATGTCCCCAATCCGAGATACAATGGGCTTCATCGACAACAAATAAGCCAATTCGTTGGGAGATGGGTAACAGAATTTTTTGGCGAAAGTCTTCATTGGCGAGTCGTTCGGGAGAAATCAGCAGAATATCAATGATTCCTGCTTGTAATTGAGCGTTAATCTGTTCCCACTCTTCGGGATTACTGGAGTTAATCGTGGCGGCGTTAATATTAATCCGTTTAGCAGCGACAATTTGATTTCGCATCAAAGCCAGGAGGGGTGAAATGAGGAGAGTGGAACCTGCACCACTATTCCGCAGCAAGCGAGTAGCGAGAAAGTAGACAATGCTTTTTCCCCAGCCTGTGCGTTGTACAACCAGAAGCCGCGATCGCGCTAAAATTATGCTAGCGATGGCTTCCCATTGTCCATCCCGAAATTGAGCGGTTGGGTTGTTAAGAGCTTGGCGCAGCAGCGATAGTGCTTGGGCTTTCAGTTGGGTTGTCATATCGATACGCCGTGTTGAGTGAAGTTAAGGGTTTTCTGAAGCAATGTTATTGGTAAAACCCGCCTCGACTGTCCTTAAATTCTAGCTATTCTAGCATCAATCGCCAAGAACTAAAGTTTTTGGCTTATAGCGCAAGTCATCTAAAGATGACTATAATTATGTTCCAACAGTAGGCTAGATTATTTTTATTTTTAGTTATTTTTTAAAGTCAGCACTGGATCAAGTCTAATAATTTTAACGTTAATTGACCATAGACAATAACACAATAGTCTATTTTTATGAATTAGCTAAGTAGGGTACAACGTTTTGTTGCCTCCCTACCTAAAATCGGATCATTTATCCAGTTGTTTTACCCGCATACTGAGTTTATCCAAAAACTGGATAACTACTCTTTCCAGCGATCTATTTTGAATTCTTTGAATAAATTGACTGAGTGGATTTACTCCAATAACATAATTACCAAATTGAATCCCCAGCGGTGCTAAATGCTTACCGGATAGTTCCTGATGCAGTAAGGGAAACTTACCCTGCTTCAAATACTCGATCAGCCACAGCACATCACTATTTCTTCTCTGTTCCTCATCTTTAAATCTGTCCTGCTCACTTCCAGCAATTGTATCCCTGTCAAACGAAATAATGCCTGTTAAGTTAAAGAGTGGGCTTTTGCTGATGTAGCATAATGTTTGTTTCCTGATGGGAATTACACCCAGGTTTATTGAATCAAGGAAACTGGCGATGAACGCCAAAGGTTGAGGAATGGCACTTTGCGTATCACTAATATCAGGTGCGAGGAGTAAAGAGGGTTGATTTTTGATAGACTGTTGTAAGTCAGGACTATCCATAAAACCCTGTTCAATTTGGCGAATCTGGCTGTCCGCGTTTGAATTACACTGCCTTAAAATATCTCGCCATCTGTCGCCACTTAAAAGCTCTAAAAGGGCGATATACTTGCATCCTAAACTGTGACCTATCCAAAAATAATTGTCTAGATTTTGATAAACTTCAGTTGGGTAGTTGAGTCTCTTAGCAATTTGATAAATTTCCTGGGACAGAACTTTCTGTTCTTGTAACAAACTAATTGAAACAGACCAATGGCGAAACGTAAACCGAAAGGGGAGAGCAATGATGGTATAACCTTCGTCAAATAACGCTTTTAATAAATAGCGATAAAAAACCGTCGGGAAACTGCCAAAGAAAGCACCGCCGATAAATTGAATAACACCTTTTGGATTTGGATGAATAGCCACCCAGCTAAAGGAAAGGGGCTGAAACTTAAATGTCTCGTTCATGATTAATTAATGTTGCTTTGGGATAAAGACAAAGAAAACCGCCACGTCTCTATGGCTAACCGCTGTGGCTAAATCGACGCTTGAGAGGGAGAAATAATTTTTGAGTATGATAGTAGAGACGTAGCCTGCTACATCTCTACTATCTTTTGGTTCAAGAGCTAGGTTGACATAGACTAAATGCCAGGTTAATTTGTGATAAATTAACGGTTTGTAGCCTGAGTTTCTAAGTCACTAATCCGTTCCACCATTGTGCTTAAAACCTGTTGCAAGCTATCGGTTGTTTCGGAAATTACTCCATTGCCCAGATTCGGGGGGTTAAGAGTAAGCCGATCAGGATTTTCTCGGATAATTTCGGCTAAGCCAGGGTCAAGATCAAGGATTTCTGGCGAAAGTTGCCGTATCGGAAAAATTGGGAATTGAAACTGAGTGAGCGTAACTTTAGAACCGCCTGTAGCCGTGGGCAGCGCATAAGCAAGTTGGTCAAAGTCTACGTTGTCTGCGGGAAAGTTTTGCGGCAAGAATGTTCCCCGTTGCTGAGGAGTCAGCAACAAGTCAAAGGAGTTAGAACCAAATAAATTAGCTAAGGAAAGCGTTACAAATCCACGTATTTCAGTATCTGCGGCGGCAACAACATTTCGGTCTGTGACATTGGGTTGTAAAAGAAATAACCCTGTGTCGCGTGGAGGAATTGATATAAAATAGGTTTGGTTCGTTGCATTTGAAAACCCTGGAATTAATGGAATATTTGAACCCCCGACATCAAAAAATGCTAGTAGCGGTTGGCTGTTTAGGTTGGGAGACTGAGCGGTGAAATTGACTCGCAGTCGGACAGGATTACTGCTATTGAGATTAGAGATTGTCAAAAAGTAACCCTGGATAATAGTCCGACCCGCCCCTAATATGTCAGCAGCCGGCTGCACTAGGGGTTTAACCAAAAGCTCGAACGTAGAAACAACTGTGGATACAGCCATTAGCTTGAAACTCCTTTAATAGAACATCAGAACCTAGTACCGCTTTCGAGAAATTCAAACTGCTCTGTCAGTAATGCTTGACTGATCAATTGATTTCCGCCGCGTTGTACTTAGTGATTAACCGGGTTGTCCCTCGGTTATTACTAGAAACGAGGATTAAGGGGAGACTATTCCAGATTGATACAAAACTTTACATTAGGAGTTGAAGTTATGAAATGGGAGGTTCGTCAGGGGTGAGGGGTTGAGCTTAAGTTGACACCAATGGCAAGCCTTGCGCCCCTACAGGAGACGAATACAAGCTGTGGGTTGGGTTGACGTATGTTAAAGGGAATCTAGGGCTAAAGCCCTTACTACAAGCTGGGCGATCGCCCAATCTTCTTGGGTATGAATCACAAACACGCGCACGCTTGAATCCTCTGTGGAAATATCTGCATCTACGGGATTGGTTTCATTCTTGTCTGAGTCGATTTTAAGTCCCAAAAATGCTAAGGCGTCAGATGCAGCTAATCGCACAGAGGCTTGATGTTCGCCAACCCCGCCTGCAAAGACTAATACATCTAATCCGCCCAAGGAGGTTAGCATTGCTCCTAAATAGCAACGTAAACGGTGGATATAAACGTCCAAAGCGAGTTTAGCCTGTTCATTACCCGCCGCGATCGCGTCATTGATTTGGCGCATATCACTACTCACGCCAGATAACCCTTTTAATCCCGATTCTTTGTTCAATAAATGCTCTAATTGATCCGCATTATACCCTTGTCGCATTAGTTGAATCAAAATCGAAGGGTCAATGGAACCGGAACGCGAACCCATCATTAATCCTTCTAAAGGTGTATAACCCATAGTTGTATTAATACTGATACCATCCCGGATGGCGGCTAAGGAACACCCATTCCCTAAATGACAAGTAATCACTCGTAACGATTTAGCCTCTTTTTCCAACAACTGAGCAACTCGTTCCAGGCAATAGTGATGACTGATCCCATGAAAACCATAACGACGTATTCCTTGATCGAGCCAATCTTTGGGACCTGGATAAATCGCAGCAGGTAAAGGCATTTGGGAATGAAATGAGGTATCAAATACCGCGAATTGGGGTAGATCAGGCAAAATATTCTCAATCGCCTCAATTCCTTCTAGATTGACGGGATTATGGGATGGTGCTAGGGGAGACAGAGATGCGATCGCCTTTTTCACTTCAGCATTAATCAACGTTGGTTGATGGTATTTATCGCCGCCATGAACCACCCGATGTCCGACTACATCAATGTCACTCAGTTTGGAAATGACTTGAGTTTGACCGCGCCACAGAGTATTCAGCATTTGAGCGATCGCCTTCATTCGATCATCGGTGGGTAGGCGTTCCTCTATAGATCGTCCTTGAGACGTTTTAACCTTTAAACATTCTGTATCTGATTGTCCAGTCCACTCAATTTTGGCTTCCCATATTGGTTCTGGCGGAGAATTGGGTAAAGATTCGCCAATCTCATACAAACAACTTTTTTGGGTACTAGAACCCGCGTTTAATACTAAAACTTTCATCGGTGATTCTGATAACAAATTAAATGGAGGGTGGGGCGGGGGCGGGTTTAATCCAATCTAGGTGCGCCAAAAAGGATAATAGTGAAACCCGCCCCTACAGACGAATATTAACCCTATTGCCTATTGCCTATTGCTACACAGCTTCCCTTTTGCTCCCCTCTCCCGTGCAAAAAAAGCGAAGCATCCTTAGTCATCCCTCCTCGCAGGGGGGAACGAGGGGGGTTGGAAGAGGGGCTGGGGGTGAGGGCTGTAACATAAGTTGAAACCAGCCCCTACCAACGAACCTTAACCCTGTTCCCCATTCCCTAACCAATGACCAATGACAAATGACGAATGACCAAATTAACACCACTGCCAATTGGTAATCTCGTCTGGATCTTCGCCAGTCTCACAGATATACTGCCCATGAGCCGCTAACACATATTCATAATGACGCACCCGATCATTTGCCCGTGCGGATACACGAGAATTTTTCTGGGCGGCTAAACGAATCGCTTGCATGATTAAATGATACCGACTCGTACCATTGCGGACTTGCATATCAAAGGGTGTAGTGGTTGTCCCTTCTTCCTGATAGCCATTAATTTGGAATCGCTCAATTGTGGGACGCCCAAACAGCATTTGTTTAATCAGCGAGGGATAACCATGGAAGTTGATAATCACGGGTTTATCGGGAGTGAATAGGGCAGCAAACATATCATCATCTAACCCGTGAGGATGAGTGGAATTTTGTTCCAGAATTAATAGATCTGTCACATTAACCACTCGTATCCGTAATTCCGGTAATTCATTTCTGAGGATTTGCGCGGCTGCCATCACTTCTAACATGGGACAATCGCCAATTCCTACCATTACTACATCCGGATCAACCCCATCATCGGTACTCGCCCATTGCCATACTGAACCCCCTGCCCGACAATGGGCGATCGCGTCTTCCATAGACAACCATTGTGGCAGAGGATTTTTGTTGGCGATGACTAAGTTGACATAGCCTGTACTCTGTAAGCAGTGGTCAATTGTACTGAGGAGACAGTTGGCATCGGGGGGTAAATACACCCGCGCATAGTCAGCCTGCTGATCCAAGACACTATTAATAAAGCCCGGATTTTGGTGAGAAAACCCATTATGTTCCTGTCGCCACAGGGTTGAGGTTTCTAAGTAATTCAGGGACGATACAGGGGGACGCCAGGGGAATTCTTTGGAGTATTTTAAGAACTTGGCATATTGATCCATCATCGTGGTGACAATGCCCAAAAATGCCTCGTAGGAAGGGAATAAACCATGTCGTCCGGTGAGGAGATACCCTTGTAAGAATGCCTGACAGGTATGTTCACTCAGTAATTCGATAATCCGTCCCCCATCGGGTCCAATCTCGCCATCAAAGGGTCCGGTGGGCCACTGATAGTTACGCTGGGTAACATCGAGAACTTTGTACAGGCGGTTGGATTCGAGTTCGTCGGGACAGAAAATCCGGAAGTTATTAGGATTTTGCTGAATCACATCCCGGAGATATTTGCCCACTTCATAGGTATTACTAACGCTACTCTCGCCGCGTTGACACCCTTGGGCGGCTTCGGGATGTTCTACCGGGACAGCATAGTTAAACAGATCCGGTAACTCTAAGGGTTGACGCATACGTCCGCCGAAGGTGTGGGGATTGCTGCCCATGCGCCGTTCCCCTTGGGGACATTGATCTAAAATGTCGGGGAAGGGTTGTCCTTGTTCGTCAAACAGTTCCTCTGGACGGTAGGAACGGAACCAATTTTCTAGCAGTTCTAGATGTTCGGGATTACTTTTAACCTCTTTGAGGGGAACTTGGTGAGACCGGAAATTCCCTTCAATCGGTACGCCGTCGGCTTCTTTAATCCCTGTCCATCCTTTTGGCGATCGCAAGATGATTAGGGGCCAACGGGGTTTGCTGATACGGTTCCCGGAACGGGCGGCTTGTTGAATCCGACAGATTTCTTGATATGCCCAATCCATTGAAGCATACATATCAGCATCCAAGTCCTCATCTTCGACAATTCGCACTTGGTAGCCGTATCCGGTAAACAGATGCAGCAATTCCTCATCACTCATCGTGCCAAAAATTGACGGGCTGGCAATTTTGTACCCATTCAGATGCAAAATCGGTAAAACTGCCCCGGATTCAGCCGGATCAATGAATTTTGTTCCATGCCATGCTGTAGCGGTGGGTCCCGTTTCTGACTCGCCATCGCCAACGATACACGCTACCACTAGATCAGGGTTATCCATTACCGCCCCAAACGCTGTCGCCAAGGCGTAGCCTAATTCCCCACCTTCGTGAATCGTGCCAGGAATCCCTGGATACAGGTGCGAGGGAAAGCCACCGGGCCAAGAAAACTGCTTGACTAACCGATACACTCCAGCTTCATCGAAGCTAAGGTCAGGATAATAATCCCGTAACGATCCTTCTAGGTAAAGATTGGCAAGGTTCGCGGGCGCACCATGTCCGGGTCCAGTCACCAGAAACATATTGGCATCGTAACGCCGGATCAGTCGGTTGAGATGGGCATAGACTAGGTTAATGCCGGGACAAGTCCCCCAGTGACCCAGTAAACGATCTTTTATATGTTCGGGTTTTAAGGGTTCGCGTAAGAGAACATTATCTTTGAGATAAATTTGAGTCGCTGCTAGGTAGTTAGCCGCACGGCGATATTTCGCGATCGCGTCGAGTTCTGCACCCTGATTTTGCCGGACTTGGGTAACGGGAATGTCCGGTTGAGAGAAGGACGCTTGGGGTGTTGAAGTGGTTATTGTCATACTTTATAAAATTCAAATTACAAGAAATTTTGACTGGTGTGGGTAGCGGTACTCGTCTGCTGTGCAGTTTACCCAAAGTTTTCCGGGGAATTCTCCTACTTGGGATAGATCATGCCTTTTTGTACATGCACAGGAGTAGAGCCATGCCATTGCACGTCTGTCAATTGATTGTAGGGGCGGGTTTAGGGACTAAAACTCAATAACAAGCCGATAACTGAACAACAAAACCCGCCCAAATTTATAAGTAGTCAAAAATGGGTTATTTTACAGGCATATTGCAAAAACTTATTTTTGTGCAACGAGGTTCCTCTAAAGTAATATATAATATATAGCAATCCTAAATAGGATGCAACAAGTAGACGGCTTGAAATCAAGGTATAGCAAGGGTTTCAGTTTTGAAAATTGCCACAATCAATTTAGGATTGCTATATCTCTCCTGCTCCCAGACGTGCCATGGTACGTCTCTACTCTAAATAAACTTGACAAATTGTGATTAACACTCCTGTGCATCTGCTCCTCATTGATGAGGACCCAGATGAACGAGCCTTAATCATTCGTCAATTGCAGCAAGAGTTTTCCGCACTGCATGTCGCCCAGCCGACCAATGCTAAAGACCTAAATCAGGTACTCTTAGACGGTCATTTCGATATGGCGATCGCGGACGATGAACTTCCTTGGACAACTGGTATAGCGGTCTTTAAGCAGGTTAAACGTCTGCAACCCGCTTGTCCATTTATTATGTTCACCAGTCAAGACAGTGTAGAACTCGCTGTAATGGCAATGAAAGCGGGTATAGATGACTACATTATTAAATCGCCGTCCCATTATAAAAAATTGGTGACAGCCGTTCGTTCTGCATTAGCGCCTCAGCTAAAGTCTCAATCTTCTCGGCTAGAAGCGACTCCACCCATCACCATTTCCCAGAACCTACAACTGATCGCTACACTCCAAGCTAGGGTCACTCAGCAAACAACAATTGTGCGGTTTAGTCAATATGCCTTAAGGGGGATTGACATTGATTCGTTAATGAATTGTGCGGTGACTCTTTTGGCAAAAACTCTCGACGTAGACTATGCCAAAGTCCTGGAATTACTTCCTGAGGGCAAAGCCTTATTGTTGCGGGCGGGTGTAGGTTGGCAGGTTGGCTTAGTCGGTCAAGCTACTGTCGATACCGAAACCAATTCTCAAGCCGGCTATACGCTCCTGTCTCAAGAACCAATCGTGGTCGAAGATTTGCGAACAGAATCGCGATTTTCGGCTCCGCCTCTATTAGAGGATCATGGGGTTGTCAGTGGGATGAGTGTGATTATTCCTGGACTCTCGTTGGCGAAGCCTGGGACTCTTAAACATTGGGATACTATGCCCAACCCCGATAGTCAACCCTTTGGTATTTTGGGCATTCATAGTACAGATTCCCGCCAGTTTAGCCAAGATGACATTAACTTTTTGCAAGCGATCGCCAATATTCTCGGTGCAGCAATTGACCGTTGTCAACAAGCGGAACGATTGCGAATATTGGAGAGTGCGGTTAATGCCAGTAGCAATGGGATTTTAATTAGTGATCCCCATCAACCGGATAACCCAATTATTTTTGTCAATTCTGGGTTTGAACGACTCACCGGTTACAGCGCCTCAGAATTACTCGGTCGTAACTGTCGCTTTTTGCAGGGAGATGACTCCAATCAAGCCCAACTTGAGGAAGTACGACAGGCGATTGCAACAAAAAAAGACTGTCAAATAACATTGCGGAACTATCGTAAAGATGGTTCTGTATTTTGGAACGATCTCTATATTTCACCCGTGCGAAATTCCCAGGGAACATTGACTCACTTTCTGGGAGTACAGACGGATGTTACAGCCCAGAAATTAGCCCTAGAAAAGCTCCGCCAACAAGCCCAACTGCTTGACTTAGCCAATGATGCGATTATGGTGCTGGATTTGCAGGGCAAAATTACCTATTGGAATCAGGGGGCGCAACGTTTGTATGGCTGGAGTAGTCAGGATGCTATTGGGCAAAATGCTCACCAATTGCTGCACACGATTTTCCCCCAGGCATTAAGGGATATTAAGACTCAATTATGGCATCAAGAATATTGGCCCGGTGAGTTAATTCAAACTACACAGGACGGGACTCAAATTACCGTAGCGAGTCGTTGGACATTACAGCGAGATCATCAAGGTAACCCATTAGCCATCTTAGAAGTTAATCATAATATTAGCGCCTACAAACGCACCGAGAAAGCCCTGCGTCAGAGTGAACAACGATTCCGGTTAGCGGTCAATCATAGTCCGGATATGTTCGTGATCTATGATGCTCAACGACGGTTTGTTTTTGTGAATACGACAACCCTTGATCGCACAGGCAAATCATCAACGGATTATCTGGGACACAGGGATGAAGAAATCTGGTCGCCGGAGGTTACTGAATGGTATTTACCGACACTCAAGCGGGTGATAGAAACCCGCACTCCCCAGACGGTAGAAGCCACAATTCGGTTACCGAATACTAACCCCTTTACCACCGTAATTAAGTATGTGCCGATGTTGAACGAGCTAGGAGAAATTGTGCAAATCCTCGGCTTTACGTTTGACATTACTCAGCGCAAGCAGCTTGAAATTCAATTACGACAAACGATTGACCGCCTGCAAACCTTACAAACCCTTGACCAAGCCATTCTCGCCGAACAACCGCCGCCTGCGATCGCGCAAGTGGCGTTAACAGGCTTAAAATCCCTGCTATCGTGTCGTCATCTGAGTGTCGTGGTGTTTGATTGGGACTCACAGCAAGCCACCCTGCTCGCCACTAATGGTGAGATGGAAAACCTAGCTAGAACAACGATTAGTCTCGAACCGTTTACCTCAGAGTTGGCTCAATTTGCTGACCATAAAATCCATCAACTCAAACAATCAGACATTGTTAGGGTATTACGACCCATTGTCCAAGCTTTACTCTCACAGAACGCGGCATCATTCTCTATTATTCCGCTTAGAAGTAAGCCGGAAATAATCGGAACACTCAACCTAGAGTTCAGGGAGAAAAATGACCTGGATAATGAACATAAGACCATTGTCCAAGAGGTAGCAAATCAACTCGCGATCGCGATTGCTCAATCCCGATTACAACAGCAGCTTAAACGCTACACCACCGAACTCGAAGAACGGATCACTGAACGAACTCAGGAATTGCAAGCCATCAATGCGGAACTCGAAGCATTTTCCTACACCGTTTCCCACGATCTCAGAGCGCCATTACGGGCAATGCAAGGGTTTGCTAATGCCTTAGTTGAAGACTGCGGTTCCCAATTAGATTCAATCGGTTTAGACTATACTCAACGGATTACCACGGCTGCCCAGCGTTTGGATAAAATGATCCAAGATTTACTAGAATATAGTCGCTTAGGGCGTCTAGACTTTCCCCTAAAACCAATTAGTTTAGACTCCATTATGTCAGAAGTCCTCTTCCAACTCCAGGAACTGATTAAAAACACAAATACCCAAATTAAGGTAGCCGAGAAAGGGGTCATACCTCTACCAGAGGTTTTGGGTCATCGTGCTACACTTATGCAAGTTGTATCAAATTTGATCGCTAATGCGATCAAGTTTGTCCCAGAAACAGTACAGCCTCAGATACAGGTGTGGGCAGAAGAACGAAAAGACGTTAATGGTAGTACATGGATACGACTCTGGATCGAGGATAATGGAATTGGCATTGAA
Organism: Coleofasciculus chthonoplastes PCC 7420; assembly: GCF_000155555.1. GTDB lineage: Bacteria > Cyanobacteriota > Cyanobacteriia > Cyanobacteriales > Coleofasciculaceae > Coleofasciculus > Coleofasciculus chthonoplastes_A. The sequence goes on along the minus strand of NZ_DS989851.1, from coordinate 78,182 downwards.
TCGGAATATCAAGAAAAGATTTTTCTGGTATTTGAACGCTTACATGGTCGTGAACACTATCCCGGTAGTGGTATTGGTTTAGCCCTTGTCCGCAAAGGTATGGAACGTCTAGGAGGGCGTTCGGGCGTTGAATCATCACTCCATCAGGGAAGCCGATTTTGGATTGAGGCGCAAAAAGTAGAGACGTGTCATGACATCTCTATTATGGAATAAGGGCGAGTTTTACCGATCAGGTTTAGCTGTAAACCGATAAGCGACTAAACCTGTTCTCCTCAGTCTTTGAGGTTTGGAGTAATTTTTATGGAGAAGATTATGAGTAGCAAACCTGCTGATATTTTACTCGTTGAAGATGATGATAATGACGTTTTTTTAATTCAGCGTGCATTTAAACGCCTCGATTTACCTCATTCACTGCAAGTTGTCACAAATGGAGAGGAGGCAATCAATTACCTAGACCGCAAAGCACCGTATGATAACCTAAAATTCCATCCTATTCCAACTCTTATCTTACTCGATTTAAAATTACCTCGTAAATCCGGTTTAGAAGTTTTAGCTTGGATTCGACAGCAATCTCGGTTAAAACGTCTATTAGTGGTGGTATTAACGGCATCCAGAGAAACGCCGGACATTAATAAAGCGTATGATAGGGGCGCGAATTCTTATTTAGTGAAACCTGTAAACTTTCATGATTTTTTAGAAATGATTCGTACCCTTGACCTATATTGGTTAATGTTCAACGAAAAACCTTTAGTCTGAATTATAAATTTCTATTCCCTATTCCCTATTGCCTATTCCCTGTTCCCTGTTCCCCGTTCCCCGTTCCCTGTTCCCTATTCCCTGAACAATGACAAATGACAATCCCGTAAGAATCCTGCTAATTGACGATAACCCCGACGATCGTATGTTAGCACTACGCCGACTAGAGCAGGAGTTTGAACAATTACAGTCTAAAGAGATTACCGATATCAAGCAACTCCAACAGGTATTAGCCGAGCGAAAGTTTGATATCGTCGTCACTGATTATAGCTTGCGTTGGAGCAATGGTTTAAACGTACTAAACCAGGTTAAGCAGCAGTATCCAGATTGCCCTGTAGTCATGTTTACCGGGACAGGAAACGAAGAAATTGCTGTTAAGGCGATGAAGTCAGGACTTGACGATTATATTATTAAATCCCCTCAGCATTATACTCGTCTTGCCGCCGCCGTGCGAGCAGCCTGGGAACGCTCTAAGCAACATCAAGCCTTCAAAGAGATGCAACAACGATATCAACAACTCTTTGAAAGCGTACCCATTGGACTTTACCGGATGACACCAACGGGTCAAATTATTGAAGCCAATCCAACCCTGTTGCAACTGTTAGGATATCCCAGTGTACAAGCCTTGCTCGATACAAATATATCCAAGCACCTTGTCGATACCCAAGCCAATCGTTTATGGCAGAGTCAGATAGACGGCGAAGGAGTGGTACGAAACTTGGAAATACCGATGCGTCGGTGTGATAATACCATGATTTGGGTACGCTACAATGCTCGTGCTATTCGCAATTCTCAGGGCGAAGTCATGTACTATGAGGGCGCGATTGAAGATGTCACCCAGCGCAAGCAAGCGGAAACAGAACGGACTCAATTGCTCAAAAGTGAACAAGCCGCCCGGGCTGAAGCCGAAACTGCGAATCGCTTAAAAGATGAATTTTTAGCCACCCTATCCCATGAATTGAGAACGCCCCTGAATGCGATTTTAGGATGGGCGGGACTCTTGCGAAGAAAGCAACTGAGTCCAGACAAAGTACAGCGGGCGTTAGAAGTAATTGAACGCAATGCTAAGTCTCAAGCCCAGCTTATTGATGACTTGCTTGATGTGTCACGGATTATTCGGGGTAACTTACGCTTAACTGTTATCCCTGTTGACTTGCAGCAGATTATCAACGCAGCAATTGATACCTTACAACCCGCCGCTGACGCCAAAAGCATTCAGATTGACTCATTTTTAGAACCGAGTCAGACTGTGATTAAGGGGGATAGCGATCGCTTACAGCAAATTGTTTGGAATCTTTTGTCGAATGCGATTAAGTTTACCCCAACTCACGGACAAGTCAAGATTTATTTGGAATGGTTAGAAAATGCGGTACAAATTCGGGTGCAAGACACAGGTAAGGGGGTGTCTGTTGACATTGCGCCTTACATTTTTGACCGCTTTCGCCAAGCCGAAGGCTCAATAACTCGTTCCCATGGCGGATTAGGACTAGGATTGGCAATTGTGCGTCACTTAGTTGAACTCCATGGGGGAACCGTGTGGTGCGAAAGTGATGGAGACGGAAAGGGAGCTACTTTTATCGTAGAGCTACCGCTCAAACCTCAAGCAGACGCTGAGAGTGTCGGTTTGTCTACCCCCAGTTAAGCTGTTCGGTATTTAAACTTTAATATCAATAATGGCGCAATCCTTGTAGTGCGTTTAGCGAAGCCATGCCGCAGGCTTTGCATCTTGCTCGCTACTAATACCCAATTTAAATGCATGACAGCTTAACAGTCACAAAAAGTAGTAATGGTAGGGGCGGGTTTAGCCATTTAATTTTGATACTCACCGATAACCTCTCAACAAAACCCGCCCTTCGTCATACTACTGGCGTGAACCAGCTAATTTGATGCAATAGATTGGCTTCGTAGTGAGGGCTTCAGCCCTCTTCAGCTAGGACATCGGTCAATAAACCCGGTTTCTCATAATACTTGACCGACGCTCTAGGGAAGTTTATACCCTGAGATAGAAACAATACAGCCAAAACTTTAGGATAATAAAGCATCAATATTTCATGAATTAATCGAAAAAAGCAAACTTAAGCAATAGAAGGTAAAATTATGAAAATCATTGTTTTCACTGTTGAAGCCTGGGAACGCGATATCTTTGAAAAACTGAGTCCCGTCCATCACGTTGAATGTGTGGAGCAGTCACTAACTACAGACAACGCTAGCCACTATGCAGATGCCGATGTTATTGCCACGTTTATCTACTCCGATTTAAGCACAGATGTTTTAAAACAATTCAACAATCTGCAAATGATCGCCACGCGATCAACAGGCTTTGACCACATTGATACTGACTATTGCCAAGAACATGGCATCAAAGTCTGCAACGTACCCACCTATGGTGAGAATACCGTAGCTGAACACGTTTTTGCACTGCTATTAGCTCTCAGCCATAATTTAATCGAGTCAACAGATCGCACTCGCAAAGGTGATTTTTCCCAGGTAGGGCTTCAAGGCTTCGATTTGCGTGGTAAAACGTTGGGTGTAGTTGGTACAGGAAATATTGGAGAATGCGTAATTGAAATTGCCAAGGGATTTCGCATGGAGGTTGTGGCGTTTGATGTGAAGCCAAAAGAAGAATTGGCATCGCGGCTGGGGTTTCGGTATGCCGAGATGAAAGACGTCTTATCCACTGCCGATATTATCACTTTACATGTTCCAGCGAATCCGAAAACCCATCATCTCATTTCCACTGAACAATTTGATAGCATGAAAGATGGTGTTATTTTAATTAATACCGCTCGTGGATCTATAGTAGATATCAATGCCCTATTGCAGGCATTGGCTGAGGGTAAGGTTGCTGCAGCGGGTTTGGATGTGCTACCCGAAGAACCTGTAATGCGCGAGGAAGCCGAACTGTTGCGATCGGTTTATCGCAAACAGCACGATTTAGAATCCTTACTGGCTGACCATATTTTACTGCGCTTACGGAATGTGATTGTTACGCCTCATAGTGCTTTTAATACCAAGGAAGCCGTCCAGCGGATTATAGATACAACGGTTGAAAATATTGTCGCATTTGCTGAAGGTAATCCTCAAAATGTTGTAGCATAATGAGAGAGATTGTCGTTAGTTATGTGGTAGATAATTATCGCACTTGAGAGGGGCGGGTTTAGTCAAATCTGGGTGCAACCGAAAACATAGTAATGAAACCCGCCCCTACACCTTTTTCCTTAAGATGTACCTTTATTATTGCCGATCGCGTTAATTAATTTTTTCGCCGCAATCGCACCCACAGCAACACCGCCAACGACTTGCGCCACCTTAACTGCCCGATTCAGATTACCATCAGAGAGATAGCGATGGAAAATTTCATCTTGCAGCCATTGTGCTGTAATCTTTAAATTACGAGCTGGTGTAGGCAAGAGTTCCAGATAAGTACCTTGACGAATTAAATGACCCATTTCTCCGGTGACTTCAAACTTTTCAAACAGGTTAGCCGCACCGTTATTGATACCCAGTTTGAGCAATGTTCCTCGGATATTCACCTGAGCTGGTAGAAGTTGACGATCAAACGCTAAGGCAAATAAATTATCCGCGATCGCTTGCCCTTGTTGATAGGCTACCTGGGCGGTTGGGGGTAAGGAATTGTCTTGAATCGCCGCACAATCGCCTCCTGCAAAAACCTCTGGAAAATCCAATAATTGCAGTGTAGGTGTCACGTAGGGGCGCCCGTGATGATCCCGCTTGTCTTTGGGAATCGGTAGATTTTTAATTAAAGGATTGGTACTGGTTCCTGTTGTCCAGATAGCAGTTGATGTAGGTAAGGTATGAGTTTTATCATCTTTCTTATACTCAACCGCATCAGGGCGAATGGCTGTGGCTTGCGCCTCCATAATCAATTCCACAGGTACGGCGCGTTTTTGCAACTCCTGATAGGTGGGTTCCCGTAACGGATCATTAATGTCACCTTTGAGGATTTGCGAACCATGATTAATTAAAACGATACGAATATCCTCTGGAGTACCCCCTAACGCCTCATACCAATGAGGGAGTAAATCCGCTAACGTTGCAGCCATCTCCACCCCAGAGGGTCCAGCACCAATCACGGCGACGGTGAGCAGTTGACGGCGGATGTAGGGATCGATAGTTTGCACCGCGCGTTGTAGACAATCCCGAAGTTGCTGATCGATCGCGATCGCATTCTGTTGGGTGCGTAAGGGGAATGCATTTTCCTTAGCACCTTCAACACCAAAATATCCCGTCACACTCCCTAATGACAAGACTAAATTACTGTAATTATAGGTTGTGCCTGAGACTAATTTTACCTCCCGTTGCGTTAAATCTATGTCTTGTACCGTATCTTGAACAAAAACCACACCGCTATCCTGTAGAAGTTGATCAAACCGGGGGACAACGTTTTGAGCATCCATTTCGCCACTGCAATATTCATAGAGCAACGGCTTAAAACAAAAGCGTTCATCTCGATCAATCAGGATAACACTGCGTGGATAATGGTGATGAGCCAAATGCAGGGCGGTAAAAAGTCCCGTAAAGCCACCGCCAAGAATGACTGTTTGATGAATTGGATAAGTCATAATCTTACTCTCTGAATCTCTACTCACGAATCAACTTTTTTGGCAAAGCTAAGGTTTTTACTTAAATTAATTTCCATCCAAAGCTTAACTAGGCAATCATCATAATTAAGCCTAAAGCCTTTAGATAAATATCAACACAAATTAACTTGATCATTCCTCTATCTATCAGTAGATATTTTCAACTTTTTCGGGAATCTTGCTCCCCCCTTTTTTTCGGAAATCTTGCTCCCCCCTTTTGAAGGGGGGTTGGGGGGGATCAATACAAGTAGCCTAGAAAGCCGCCAAATTAGACAAAACTCTCGAACCAAGATAAGTTCCTACTCACCAAACGTAAAGAAGTAGAAATAAAATCACCCAAATCCCATCGACAACGTGCCAGAACAACGAAACCGCCGTAACGCCAAAGTGACCCCGGTTATAATTTCCTGGAATAAATGAACGAACTAACATCAGCATTTGCAAAAAAATACCGACGAAAACATGCAACCCATGGAACCCCGTTAACACATAAAACGTTCCGCCTAATGTCGCCGCATTTAGACCAAAATCCAGGTGCAGCCACTCTTTAACCTCACCCACTAAAAAGTAAGCACCCATGATAGAGGTAGTCAACCATAACCCGCGAAATTGGGCAAGTTTTTGGTGAGACAAAGCCCGTTCCGCTAAATAGATGACTAAGCTACTGGAAACCAACACAACTGAATGAATCATCACCGAACCCGACAATTCAGGTGTGGAAACACCGGGAGGACGCCAATCATCGGTTAAAGCCCGCAGCCCCACATAAGCGACAATTAAACTCGCGAAAATCATGCTTTCGGACAGCAAGAATAGAGTAAAGCCAAACAGGACTTTACCTCGCTCATCCTCAAGTTTTTCAGGATTACCGACTTTAGCGTGAGGGTTTTTTAACTCACGAGACGGAATAAACTTCTCTAGGCTAGATTTTATCATTTAAGTAAGCACCTAACTATAAATAATGTAGGTTCTAAAATAAGAATGTTAAAACAAATTAAATCCTTACAAATGACAAATGACGAATGATGAATGACGACCTATTTATGGTGTCTATCAATCGCTCCCGGATCAGTTGAATCTACCCTAGAATAGGTGGGTTGACCATAACTGTAGGGCGCTAATCTTACCGTCGGAATTTCCTCAAAATTCTCCTTCGGTGGCGGTGAAGAAACTGTCCATTCCAGTCCAGTTGCCTGCCAAGGATTGTTGCCAATTTTAACCCCGTATAACCAAGACGCCACCATGTTGGCAATAAAAGGCAGCGTTGATACCCCCAATAAAAACGCACCCAAGCTGGCTAAAACATTTCCCCCCATATACTGGGGTGGATAGGACGAAACCCGACGCACCATTCCCTGTAAACCCACCGCCAGCATCGGAAAAAAGGTTAGGTTTGCCCCAATAAAGGTGAGCCAAAAATGCACCTTACCCCAGCCCTCATTATACGCCCGCCCCGTCATTTTCGGGAACCAGAAATAAATGGCGGCGAAAATAGCAACCGTAATTGTGTTGTAGACGATATAGTGAAAATGTCCAACGATAAAATGAGTGTTGTTGACATGAATATCAAAGGGCATTACACCTAGCATTACCCCCGTAATACCACCCAAGAGAAACATAACCACACCCCCTAGGGCAAAAAGCATCGGTGTATCCAAATGTAGCCGACTTTTCCAAACGGTTGCTGTCCAAGCAAACACCTTAATTCCTGTAGGTACAGCCACCAATTTCGACGTAAACATAAACAGCACCCGCATCCATTCCGGCGTACCACTGGCAAACAGATGGTGCTCTCTCGACGATTAGATATGTATAAAGGCAAAGCTTGGTGGCTACCCTTACAGGAACCCATTGCCCCAGATCAGTTACTCAAAATGCAGATGTGGTTAAGACAAACCTATAACGAACGCCGACCTTTTGCTACTCTACAGGCAGCCAAGGCAGGGATGATATTTTTGAATCGGTTAGGGTTAGGAAATAAGCTGGATCTTTCGGCTCTATTTTGTTCTGAACTGGTGACCGCCGCGTTACAAATTGCGGGTGTGGTTGATCCCTATATCAATCCCTCAAAGCAGACACCGGCTGATGTGGTTAATTTTCCTTGCTTTTCCCACCCCCCGATTTTGATTAAGTCTTTTCCTTCTCGGTGTAAACCTCAATAGGACAAGTAGAGACGAGTTAATTTTGATGTTCACAGTTATCGAAAAATTATGAGCTATTCTCCCTATTTACTTCAAGGTCAAAAAGCCCTCGTCACAGGCGGAAGTTCTGGGATTGGCGCAGGTGTAGTGCGTCAGTTAGCCAAAGCGGGTGCCACTGTTGCGATCAATTATCATTCCCATGGCGAAGCGGCTGAAAAAATTGTCGAGGATATTAAATCTGCCCATGGGGAAGCGATAGCTATTCAAGCGGATGTCAGCCAAGAAGCAGATGTCAAGGCGATGTTCTCTAAAGTCTTGAACGAATTTGGCACAATTGATATCTTGGTCAACAATTCGGGTATCCAAAAAGATTCACCCTTCCTCGATATGAGTTTAAAGGATTGGAACCTAGTTCTTAGCGTAAATTTAACGGGTCAATTTCTATGCGCTCGCGAAGCCGCCAAAGAATTTTGGCTCTCCCGGATTTAGGGTGATAATAAAAGCTTATAAATTCAGCCAAAGTCCCACGGTGTAATGCTTGTAGGTTGGGTTGACAAAGGAAACCCAACCAATAAAGCTATTAAGCTAGGTTTTCTTCAAATCAAGCCAATCGCCACACACATAAGGAAAATTTATCACCTTATGTACGGGAGAGCCGTTCTATGAACCCTCTGCGTTACTTCAACTTGAAGCACAAAAAACTACATACTTGATCAGCAGCAAACCCTAATTCGTATTGGATTGATACATTTGGCGATATTTATCAACAACTGAGGCAATAGCTTTGACTCGTCGCAATTGATCTTTGTAGACACAATCCCATTCAGTAATAGGTAGGTTTTCTCTGGCACAGATGCCTAAGAGTCCTGTGGCTTTGTTAGACCCTGTTTCTAAATCCAACTCGTTATTGACATTGAGGTAAAAGGATGCTGTTCTTGCCCATGCTAGGGCATCAATTCCCTTTAACCCGCCTTTTTTGGCGATGGCGAGGGCGTGGGGAAAGTGGCGAGAATGGATAGGCATTGCCTGATTATATAAATCTGCTACATTGAGTAACGCCTCTAAATCCCGTTCTGGGTCGATACCCGCTGCATTTAAATCAACTAGATGAGTGGGGAGTCGCGATCGCGATCGCTCTAAACACAGTTGTTCGGCTAAGGTAATATCTCCCTTACTGCGTCCTTGATCACTACAGGGTCCATAATTTGTGACCACATCTCCCCAGGATAAGTTACCTGGATCAGTATGTCCAAAGTAGAACCGGGTTTGCTGAACATAGAGATTACCATTTTCAATAAACAGGCGATAATTCCCCTCAGCTACCCCAATAGCCACCATCCCTAAAGAGGTTGGTGCAGCAAACAGAGGCTGATAGGTGCTGAGGCTTTGCTTGAGATCGAATGGACGCGAAAGAACCGGAAGAGATTTCTGGGATACCTCCGAGGCGGGAGGGGATTTGGGTAAAGTTAGCAAGGGTAACGGTTGCGGGGGTAACGTTACAGCTTGAGTCTTACCCGGTGCGATCGCGGCTTCTGAGTTCAGGTGACGAGTATTGGGTTCCAAGAAGACGGTTCGCCCTAATATACCAAAGAATAAGGCAGATCCAGCAGCGGTTCCTACTAATCCTAGCCCTGCGACGCGAGATAACCAGACCCAATCAAACATGGATAAGCAAGTAAGAGATGAATAAGCATTCGACTCCACATTCTAGCGTTTCGTTCCGTCGTGATGGGGAGCAGGGGAAGCTGGGGGAGCTGGGGGAGCAGGGGAAGCAGAGGGAGCAAAGCACAAATGACGAAGCCCAAATCTGTAGCGATTTAGACATTTATCTTCGTTTAATCCTATGCTTTTAATAAGTGAATACTGATGATTGAGGGGAGAATTTGCTGCCTCAGGCACTATTGGGCAATACCTCTCACCATATATCATTGATGGGTTAAGTTTGATATAGCGGTTTTGAGCCAACGGTCTAGGATTAGGTTCAAAGCTTTTTTGAAACACGTCTACTCATGCAAACAGGAGAAAATCTACTGATGCAGCAGCTTACAGTCAGTCAAGAGCTAGATTTCAACAGTGAAACATACAAGGACGCCTATAGCCGCATCAACGCGATCGTGATCGAAGGGGAACAAGAAGCTCATCAGAACTACATCCAACTGGCTGAACTGCTACCCGACCAAAAGGATGAGCTAACCAGCCTAGCAAAGATGGAAAACCGCCATAAGAAGGGGTTTCAAGCCTGTGGTCGAAACTTGAGTGTCACAGCGGATATGGAGTTTGCCAAGGAGTATTTCAGCGATTTACACCAAAACTTCCAAACCGCCGCCGCCTCAGGGAATATCGTCACCTGCTTGCTGATCCAATCGCTGATTATTGAATGTTTCGCGATCGCGGCGTATAACATTTACATTCCCGTCGCTGATCCCTTTGCCCGAAAAATCACCGAAGGTGTAGTCAAAGACGAGTACATGCACCTGAATTTTGGCGAAGAGTGGCTCAAGGAGAACTTTGAAGCCTCGAAAACCGAACTCGAACAAGCCAATAAGCAAAACTTGCCCCTGGTTTGGCGGATGCTCAACCAAGTTGAGAAGGATGCTCATATCCTGGGAATGGAAAAAGATGCTCTCGTAGAAGACTTCATGATCGCCTACGGTGAAGCCCTCAGCAACATCGGCTTTACCACCCGTGACATCATGCGGATGTCCGCCTACGGATTGACAGCAGCCTAACTCAACCTAGATGTAATCGTCGAATGTAGAGACGCGCCATGGCGCGTCTCTACACCTCAGTCAGGGCGGGTTTAGTCACATCCGGGTGAGGCAAGAAACGATAGTAGTGAAACCCGCCCCTACAAACATCACGCGCCATGCCCTCAAGCAAAGCGAAGGGTCAAAACTTAAACCATCACCCCCATCTCCCCAATATTCCTGATAATATTTTTAAATGTCCTTAACAAATTCTTACCCTAATTTCCCATTTTCCCCTGATTAACAGCCTTACCAGCGAGCAGTAAATGTTTGGTCTTATCGGTCACCTCACCAGTTTGCAACACGCCCAAGCCGTCGCCAGAGATCTAGGCTACCCAGAATATGCTGACCAAGGGTTAGATTTTTGGTGCAGCGCCCCTCCCCAAATCGTGGACACCATTAAGGTGACTAGCCTAACCGGGGAGACGATAGAAGGACGCTATGTGGAATCATGCTTTTTGCCAGAGATGCTAGCCACGCGCCGGATTAAAGCCGCTATCCGTAAAGTTCTCAACGCGATGGCTCATGCTCAAAAAAACGGCATTGAAATTACCGCATTAGGTGGCTTTTCGTCAATTATTTTTGAAGAATTCCACTTATATGAGAAAAGCCAGGTTCGCAATATCAAGTTAGAGTTTGAGCGCTTTACCACAGGTAACACCCACACGGCATATATCATAAGCGCCCAAGTCGAACAAGGGGCGCAAAAGCTGGGGATTGACCTGTCAAAAGCTACTGTGGCTGTTTGTGGAGCAACCGGCGATATTGGTAGTGCCGTTTGTCGTTGGCTCAATACCCGCACCGATGTCGCCGAGATTCTCTTAACCGCCCGTAACCAGGAACGATTGCAAGCCTTACAAGATCAATTAGGGCGCGGCAAGATCATGGGATTGGAGGAGGCGCTACCCCAAGCGGATATTATTGTCTGGGTGGCGAGTATGTCCAAGGGCATTGACATTGATGCCTCGCTGCTAAAGAAGCCCTGTCTGCTGATTGATGGGGGGTATCCCAAGAATTTAGCCACTAAGTTACAACATCCCGACATTTATGTTCTCAATGGAGGCATTGTCGAGCATTCATTGGATATCGACTGGAAAATTATGCAAATCGTGGAAATGAAAGATCCAGGGCGTCAGCTATTTGCCTGCTTCGCCGAGTCGATGCTCTTAGAATTTGAAAAATGGTATACCAACTTTTCCTGGGGACGGAATCAGATTACGGTAGAAAAGATGGACAAAATTGGACAGGTGTCAATTAAACATGGATTTAGACCGCTGCTGAACGTTTAAGGGATAAAACGACTGACCCATGACCACTGCAAACCGGATTTTTCTGCTGGACTTTGAGAAGCCCCTGTATGAATTAGAGACCCGAATTAACCAAATTCGCGAACTCGCCCAGGAAAACAATGTCGATGTCTCTGACCAAATTCGCCAGTTAGAAGCACGGGCGGTACAACTACGTCAAGAAATTTTTAGTAGTTTATCGCCAGCCCAACGGCTTCAGTTAGCCCGTCATCCCCGGCGTCCGAGTACGCTGGATTATATTCAGGCGATTAGTGATGAATGGATGGAATTACACGGCGATCGCGGCGGCTATGATGATCCAGCATTAGTCGGTGGGATTGGGCGCTTAGGGGGACGCCCGGTGGTGATGTTAGGGCATCAAAAAGGACGGGATACCAAAGATAATGTGGCGCGGAACTTTGGCATGGCGTCGCCCGGTGGTTACCGTAAGGCGATGCGGCTGATGGAACATGCGAATCGCTTCGGGATGCCGATTTTAACGTTTATTGATACACCGGGGGCTTGGGCAGGTGTTGATGCGGAAAAATTAGGTCAAGGGGAAGCGATCGCCTATAATCTGCGGGAAATGTTTCGCCTGGATGTGCCGATTATCTGTACGGTGATTGGCGAAGGCGGATCGGGTGGTGCGTTGGGGATTGGCGTGGGCGATCGCATTCTCATGCTCGAACAAGCGGTTTATACGGTTGCCACTCCCGAAGCCTGTGCCGCGATTCTCTGGAAAGATGCCGCTAAAGCCCCCCAAGCCGCCACTGCGCTGCGGATAACCGCCTGGGATCTCAAAGATTTAGGAATTTTGGATCAATTAGTGCCTGAACCCTTAGGCAGCGCTCATTCTGATCCCTTAACCGCTGCGGCAACGCTTAAAGCCGCCCTCCTGCAAAATCTGGAAGATTTATCTCGGTTGAGTCCCAAGGAACGTCGGGAGTTACGCTATCAGAAGTTTCGCCATATTGGGGTTTTTACTGAGCTACATGCTTGAAAATGGTTTGAGCGTTACAATAATTAAGGGGAATTTGGCATCCAACTGAAGTAAGAAGGATAAAAGCTGAATTATCCTTCCGACTTCTGCCCTTTTGTCAATGGAACCCAGATAGTCGTATAATTAGATTTGTAACAATTCTTCACAACTTAGCGTCAGGACGTTAATCCATCAGCAAGTCAACCCTAGCTTGATCCAAGTGTCACCCTAGCCATTCGGGATTAACTGTCAAACTTTATTGTTTGTCCGACAAAGAAGCTCGGAGAACGTTGGTTGTGTTCGATATTGTCTATAGGCGGCTGTCGTTGAATCAATTAGTCAGATTACAACAATTTGCTGCTGATCATAGCAGTTGGCGATCGCTTGAGGTATACGATTATCCTGCTTAATCTTCCTTGTCCCAATTGGGGATAAATATAGATCAAAAACAGGAAAATTGTTGTATCCAGGACTTTTTAGTGAGAATGTAGCCGCAGGAAATGATTGGCTGTTGCTTTAATTCAAATGTTTGTTGGCGGACTCTTTCCTCCCCTAATACCCTTATGAGTTAATCGGGGAACCCTTGCCGCATCTGAGTTGGAAAATTTTATGACGTCTTCCGTTAAAAAACGTGCCTTGATTACTGGCGCAAGTAGTGGTATTGGCAAAGCTACGGCTTTAGCCTTTGCCAAAGCCGGAATTGATCTGGCATTAGTCAGTCGTTCCCAAGACAAATTAGAGGCAGTAGCCACCGCCGCCCGAGACGCTGGAGTCAATGCTCAATCCTATCACCTGGATCTGAGTCAACTCGATCAGGTCAAAACCAAGATCGAAGCGATCGCGGCGGAATTTGCCTCCCTGGATATTTTGGTCAACAATGCGGGTATGGGCTATACCGGGACGCTGACGGAAACCCCCTTAGCGGACTGGCAGCAGGTAATGGATCTCAATCTTACCAGTGTATGGCAATGCATTCTTGGTGTTTTACCCACCATGCGTCAGCAGCAACACGGCACAATTATTAACGTGGCATCCATTGCGGGTCAACAACCCTTTCCCGGTTGGGGTGCCTACAACGTTAGCAAAGCCGGGTTGATTGCCCTATCCAAAACCCTAACGGCTGAAGAACGCGACAATGGTATTCGGGTGGTGACGGTATGTCCAGGGGCAGTGAATACGCCAATCTGGGATACAGACACCGTAAAAGCCAACTTGAATCGGTCAGCCATGTTAACCCCCGAAATTGTTGCCCAATCTCTTTTGCACGTCGCCTTAATCCCCCAAGCGGCTGTTATCGATTTCCTGACTCTAATGCCCAGTGCCGGAACTCTCTAGAACGGCACCATCCGACCGTCCCATTCAACCTTGTCAAGATTATCAATACTACCTAACTATGACTATTGCGTCCTCCAATGGTTTGAATCGCTCTGACTCTATGACACCCGTGACTCGTAACACCTCCAGCACTCAAGTTGAACCCCGACCCGATCGCAATACCCAGAATGGTCAAGAAGCTAAGTTACAAATTCCTGGGGAAGCCTCAACTGAAGACATGATGGACGCGGTGCGGACGCTACTTTTAGGCGTTGGCGAAGATCCTGAACGTGAGGGATTACTGAAAACCCCAAAACGAGTCGCGGAAGCCATGCGCTTCTTGACGGGTGGCTACAATCAGTCCCTGGAAGAATTAGTAAATGGGGCGATTTTTGATGAAGGTCACAACGAAATGGTGTTAGTACGGGATATTAACTTCTTTAGCCTGTGTGAACACCACATGCTGCCATTTATGGGACGGGCGCACGTTGCTTATATTCCCAACCAGAAAGTTGTGGGACTAAGTAAGTTAGCGCGTGTTGTGGAAATGTATGCACGGCGGCTACAAGTTCAGGAACGCCTAACCCGTCAGATTGCCGAAGCCATTCAAACTATTTTAGAACCCCAGGGAGTGGCTGTAGTCATGGAAGCCACTCACATGTGTATGGTGATGCGAGGGGTACAAAAACCCGGTTCCTGGACAGTAACTAGCGCTATGGTGGGTGTGTTCCAAGAGGAACAGAAAACTCGTGAAGAGTTCCTCAATTTGATTCGCCATCAACCCAGTTTTATGTAGTTCAGGGTGGATAGTTTCACGGGATTTGGAAAACCTCTCTCCAAACCTCTCTCCTACAAGGAGAGAGGCTTTGAATTCTCCCCCTTCCGTCCCCCTTTAGCTCCCCCTCCCGTCCCCCTATTTGATCCCCCTTCCGTCCCCCTTTAGATCCCCCTCCCGTCCCCCTATTTGATCCCCCTTCCGTCCCCCTTAAAAAGGGGGAAGCCAGCGGATGCTTCGCTTTTTGTTCCATGGGGGAAACCAGATGTTGCTTCGCTTTTTGTTCCATGGGGGAAGCCAGAGGATGCTTCGCTTTTTTGGCACGGGGAAGCCAAAGGATGCTTCGCTTTTGATTCCATGGGGGAGACTAAAGGATGCGAGAGCTTTTTTTGCGTGGGGAGAACCATAGATTATTCAAAGTCCCCCTTTTTAAGGGGGATTTAGGGGGATCTAAAGGGTAAGTGAAGTTTTGAGATTAAATTGACTCAAGAACCAACGACGTGCGCCCTTAATTGATTTGATTATCAGTCGCCGATGTCTACCTTAACGTCTCGCATGGAAGCGGTTCAGTCACCTGTGATTCCCATCGTTGGGGAACTGATTCGCCGTCATCCCGGTACGATTTCCTTGGGACAGGGTGTTGTGTATTACCCTCCCCCACCAGAGGCGATCGCACGATTGCCGGAATTTCTGGCTGATCCTGATAACCACAAGTACAAGGCGGTTCAGGGAATTGCACCGTTACTATCTACTATTGCCGCTAAACTGCACACAGATAACCGGATTACTCTCAACCAACACAACTGTATCGTCGTCACCGCAGGGGCAAATATGGCGTTTATGAATGCTATTCTCGCCATTACCTCTCCCGGAGACGAGATTATTATTCAAACGCCTTACTATTTCAACCACGAAATGGCTATTACCATGGCGAGTTGTCATCCGGTACTTGTGGCAACGGATCAGAATTATCAACTGCGTCCTCAGGCGATCGCCAACGCCATCACGGAGAAAACCAAAGCCGTGGTGACGATTTCACCGAATAATCCTACCGGGGCGGTTTACTCTAAAGCCGCGTTACAGGCGGTAAATGAACTCTGTCGGGAACGGGGAATTTATCACATTAGTGATGAAGCGTATGAGTATTTTACCTATAACGGCGTCAAACACGTTTCCCCTGCGGCTTTTCCCCAGAGTCACTCCCATACGATTTCCCTGTATTCCCTATCTAAAACGTATGGGTTTGCCAGTTGGCGTATCGGCTACATGGTAATTCCCCAGCATCTGCTGGCGGCGGTAAAAAAAATTCAGGATACAATTCTGATTTGTCCTCCGGTTGTCTCCCAGTATGTCGCCTTAGCCGCCTTACAGATGGGAATGAGTTATACCCAGCCGCACATTCAGGCGATCGCGACGGTGCGACAGTTGATATTAGAGGCGTTACAGCGATTGGATGGGTTGTGTGCGATCGCCCCCGCCGACGGCGCGTTTTACTTTTGGCTTAAAGTTAATACCTCAGTCAACCCAGTCGAGTTAGTCGAACGCTTAATTCGCGATCATCGCGTCGCCGTGTTACCCGGTACAACCTTTGGTATGGAAGAGGGCTGTTATTTGCGAATTGCTTATGGGGCGCTACAAAAAGAAACAGTCGCCGAGGGTATTGAACGCTTAGTGCAAGGATTACAAACCATTTTGTCCTGAGACACCAACCAACCCCCTCATTGACAAACAACGAAGGCTGAAAGGGTGACAAGCCGTCTTACACCTTTGAAAATGAGGCTTTGAGCGATAAATATCTCCAAAGATGAAGTCTTATTGACATCCTGATTGACAGATGAAGTCCTGATTGACAGATGAAGACCACCAGATGAGGTATGGGATTAGCGAAGCGTTGCGCAGGGGGTATGGGGGAGGCGCTCGTCCCCCATTGGGGGGTCTGGGGGGCTAGTCCCCCAGAAAAAACTGCTATCTCTGACCCTATCTGTGACAAGAAGAAATGGGCTAAAAGCTGGATGGCTCAACACTTCAGCTAGCTTGTCACCCCGTAAGCCAATGACCAATAACGAATTAGGTATTTATTCCTCTTTTAGTCTGGAAAAAGATTTGCTAATGTTATTGAGGCTGTAAAGCAGACTAATTTAACATATTTTAACAAAATCCGATGCAACATTACTGTGAAGCTTGGTTAAACGAATGGTGCTACGAAAACGGCTGGACTGACTTATATATTGAGCGCAATAACTATTGGGCGTTCCCACCGGGCGCTGTAATTCCAGAACCACTACCGACGGACGCCTTGAAATGGATTAAAGCGGAAAAAGGCTGGAGTGGCGAAGAAAAATGGTGGTCAATTGGGGCAATGTTGGTTACTGTTGTTGCCGCTATTTTGACCGTTTATTTCCAGTCGCCTATGCCTTTGGGTGTAGCCTTTGCCTTTGCTGCTGTAACAGTTGGGCTATTAGAAGTTGAACTTGAATAGATACCCAACCGCCAAATTCCTAAGCGGCTAAAGGGGCAACACCCATCTGGTCAATGATCTCATTGAATAGGGAAATTTGCTCATTCAGATCTAATAACGCGATCATTCTCAACAGGGTTGTAGCTGAGGAAGAAAGCGAAGAAGCGATTGCCACTGGACTCACTTCACCTGTGGACATCCAATCAAATAGCTGAGTCCAAAACGCCAGTTTGGTTTTCAACGTGAATAGTCCGTATTGACGACTGATGGGGCTATCTGTCTCCTGTAATAAGTCCTGCATCGCCGCTAACTGTTCAGTAGCAGGCATTTGCTTGATCCGATGCAGCAACCCTTGGGTCAAAAATAGCCGTGCCGCACCCGCAGGTGTTGGCGCTAGAGAACAACCTAGGTTTTGGTACATTCCCCAAAGCAGCCCTAACTGATCCTCAACAGACAGGCGCTGGAAGTCGTTAAACGCCTGGTTAACGGCTGGCTTGAGTTCAAGAGTTGCGGTGGGCAGTTGGTTGGTAATGAACATCATGCACGAAGTAGGGCAGCAATTAGTTAACAATTGTTCAAAGTAGTTATTCTAATTGTAATAAAACTTAAACGGCAACTCTACGTCAATTGGGATTTAAACCAGGTATTACGACTTGACAAACGTTCAGAGATAGCCGTAAAACCGCTGTAGTAGCGGCATAGAGGGCTGGAGAGAGCATTTCCCAGGTATCGATTTAAATTCCTGATTATTCCTATAGCCTAAATGTAAGACGGATGGTACTGACTTAAGCTGGTTTCGTAGTAGGCACTTTAGTGCCAGAAGCGCTAAAGCGCTGACTACAAACTCTAAAGTCAGTGCCATTCAAGTTAAGACGAATGGTACTGACTGGTATGCTGGTGGGCAGTGCCCACCCTACGGTATATCCTATCCGACTAAATCCGGGTTAACTACCCCCCTGATAACCCAGTCCGCGCAGGCGGACGCAAGTTTGTGTAGCAGCGATTTCAATCGCCGTGGCAAAAGGGGATGATATGAACCTCAAATAGTCCATAACTGGTGGTTCAAACCCCTTTAAAGCCCACCTCTGTATCCGCTTCCTTATCGGAATTCCCAGGTGGCAGCGTAACCGTTTCCGCCATTTTGCGAAACACACCAATTTGATTGAGGACAATACCGCCAATAATCACCGCCCCACCAATATATTGCGCCATCGTAGGCACTTCCCCCAGAATAAAATAAGCCGCTAAAATTCCAGCAATGGGGCTAAAGGAACTCGCTAAGGAAACATCGGCTGCACCCGTTATCTTTAACCCCCGAAACCAACAGAGTTGACCCCCGACGACAATCACCATGCCGTAAATCAACATCCATCGCCAGAGAAAGGGCGAAAACACATCCATAAAATGATTGGGTTCAAACAGCATCAAGACAACGACAAAGAACACTAACGTTGCCATTGCCATGCGATAGATGCTGAAAATAGCCAAGGGAATCTGGCGTAACTTTACCTTACTAATAATCGTGGACAAGGCTAACGCCACAGCACCACCTGCGGCAAATAATTCCCCTCTGCCAATCTGGAATCTTCCCATATTCACCATATCCGTGGCGGGAGTCTGAAGTAATACAGTCAGAGAAACGCCAATGAACGAAACCACCGCACCCGCTATCACCCACTTATTTACCCGTTCTCCTAGCAATAGTATGGATAATGCCAGAATCAGGGGCGGTTCAATGCGACCAATCAAGACCACATTATTGACCATGGTCAAATCCAGTGCCATAAATGTTAAAGCCGGAGCTAATGCCCCGGACAGTATTGCCACCCCCGTCAATCCTAGCCAATCTGTCCAGGAGAGACGTTTTAAGGATTCAACATTCCACTGCTTGCCATAGATGAAGATCAGGGCGATTAAGGCACAAAGATTTCCTGCAAACAGAACATTGCAGAACGAGATAGGATTTCTGCCATCAATTAGATTTTGATCTCCCAAATTTGTTAACATCCGGATTACCGCATTGGCTGATGCGAAAATCACAATCGCAATCAACAGATAAGCGCGTCCGGGAATTCGATTGAATACATTAGCCGGGTTCGCTGTTCGTCTGGACATCAGGTGAAGGGAGACTCCTCAAGTGACTCAGCCAAAACCGACATGATTTGGCGTTGGCGACTATTGTATCATCCAACGTTTTCATCGTACTCTTACACTCCAGATCCCCGACTTCTTTGTTGAAATCCTGCTTACCTAAATGAATGGGATTCAGAAGTCGGGGATCTACCGGAATGTTTAGCAGACAAAAATTATGTCTAGGTACTTCGTGTAAGTATTCAATCCGACATAATATTAAGTCCTGTGCTGTATCCTGATCTCAACGCCTTAATAGCCGAACCAACGATAGACTTTTTTGTTGGAACTCATCGCTGCATTAGCAGAACGGTTATCTTCTGACGCCGGGGAAGGTAACGTTTTTTTTGTCTGCGTTTCCAGTAGAGCAATAATAATCTGATGAATCAGTTGTTCGACCATCATTCGCTCTTCTATGGAGGAGTAAAAGCGTCTAGGGTTTTTGGGGAGTTTTTCAGATTCGTACAGGATAGTATAAGATTGATCCGGAATTTGACTTAATACCTGATTTATGAGCTGGTTAAATAATTCTGCCTGAGCAAAAGCCTCTTGATAAGGAGTCTCTGGATAAGTTGCCAAGATATCTTTGACTTCTTGAATGACAAGGAGACAGGTTAGATTGATAATTTTCTGCGACATGATCCTGATCGTCTTGTTTAGGATTAGGGTTTACTGAGGCAATCACACAAAAAAATACTTGACAAAGAATCATGCTTCGAGTTTTACTAGCAATTTTTGACAATTAACTAGAGAAGAAACCGCTTCATTAACCATAATCTCTAAGTTAGATTCAGAGTCAGCTTCAAACAGGCAACGTTCACCGGGAAAAATAACCCGTTGCCAATTAGTATGGGATTGATTCACAAGCCGGATAACCTGAACCTGGCTGGTGTGATTGATATAACAGCAGAGACTTGGGTGATTATTAGATGTACTTTGGCTGGGTTGAGAGACGGAAGTTGTTTGACGAGAAGTGGTTTGAGAATTCATATCTATCTGTAAATAGAGAGTGAGTAGCTATGAGTCAGACGAGAGGTTGCTCATCCTAGCCGGATAGGGGTCGAGCTGGGATGACAGTAGATCTCGGTTCTTATGTCTTATCAGTCGGGATGACGCTCAAACCTTGAACTTTACTGACATCTAGCAGCATATCAATTCCCACTAGACTCTTACGTCTGTCTAAAGATGGGGACTTATATGAAGTTGCTTTGTTACGCTGAACACAGACGTATTTGCAGGGCAAAATCAATTAATCCTTCCCAAACACGGCATAAGACACCGGAAAACCTATCTATGGGGGAATATTTACACAAGAAAATGAGTGCGGGGACGTTTAACCGTGACTTGAAGCGGTTTATGCAGCAACTTGAGGCATTACAAGGACGCTTAGATCGGCTTTACCACTGTGTCAATGCTGCAAACGACCAATCCCACCTACTACCCTCAGCCTTTAAAGAACTCGGTATTGCTTCAGAAGAACTGCAAGTGGCAATAGAGGAACTTCTAGCACAGGCGGAGGAATCGGCAGCAATGCAACTAGAATTAGCGGCTGAACGCCAGCGTTATCAACACCTATTCCAGTTTTTGCCCCATGCTTACCTAGAAACGGATACCAACGGGAAAATTATAGAAGCCAATCAAGCTGCTGCCAACCTACTGAATGTATCGCAGCAGTTTTTAGTCGGTAAACCCCTAGTGCAGCGGGCATAAAAATACTTGAGCAGCTTCGTAGATACGATGAAGCAGGGGGAGCAGAGGGAGCAGGGGAAGCGGGGGGAGATATTAGCTGTTCAGTTATTTCTGCCTTCTTGCACTAGATATCTATTTGATTAAGCCCTCAACTAAAGTTGGGGCTAAAAGCTAAAACCCGTTGAAACGGGTTCAAAGAGTTAAGCTAAAATTGTGGAAGAGATTTTACCATTGAATCGGGCGCAAGTCTTTGCGCCCCTACGGTTTCCGGGCGTAATTCTAATTCATCAAATTGGGTGTGCCACGCCACTACTTATACAATGTTTCAAGCTACTCGTCGCCGTCTGGCACTTTGGTATACAACAGTTACGGCTGTCTTATTATTACTATTCGCGACAGGGGTTTACTTGTACGTCCGCAGCACCTTAATTGAACGGGTAGACGATACCTTAAAGCATGTGGTGGAAGTTGTCGATCGCTCTCTAGTGATTCAGCCCAGTGAGGGAACGGTTACTCCTTATCAGATTAACGTAGAAGCCAGTTTTCGCGATAATACCCAAGCCGTGGAAGATGACCACATTGACTTAGAATGGTTTAGTCCCACGGGTGAGTTGCTGTGGTCAACCCTATCAGAACCCCTGGATATTCCCCTGCATCCCCGACAAACAGCCGAAACTGTCCATCTATCCCCGGATCACCTGTTGCGTCAGTTCACCAAGCGAGTCGAACTGGGACGCTATGTTTTAGGCTATTTACGGGTGAGTCATCCCTGGTTTGAAGTCACCAAACCCATCCGCCAGTTAATCGTCGATTTAACGGTGGGAACAACGCTAATGATTCTCTCCACCGCCGCGATTGGTTGGTTACTCTCAGAACTCGCCATGAAACCCGTGCGCGACTCCTACCAACGGTTAAAACAGTTTACTGCTGATGCTTCCCATGAGTTAAGAAATCCCATCGCCACGATTCAAACCAACGTGCAAGTGGCGCTAGCCGATCCCGATATGGAACCGCAATGGCAACGCCATCAACTTAAGGTAGTAGAACGATTAACCCAGCGCTTGGGACGATTGGTGAATGATTTGCTATTTTTGGCGCGGATTGATAGTGGTATGGTACAACCCGAATGGCAACCTGTCCCCCTAGATGCGTTGCTGATGGAAGTGATTGAAGAACAACAGTTAATTGCCGATCAAAAAGGTATTTTTCTGTCGCTGCATTTGCCAGAAATTCCGGATTTCGATTTAAAATCTAACGATACGAGTGCTGAATTATCCGTTGATTCTACCTCGGAATCAGACGCACGCGATCGCACCGTTCGTAGTGAGCGCTTTAGCGCTTCCGCCCCCCGCTCCCCCCTATACCCCTTAGATGACGAAGCATTTACCGTTCGTAGTGAGCGCTTTAGCGCTTCCCATCCCCCCCTACAATCCTTAGATGACGAGGTGTTTACCCTTCTGGGCGACTGGAATCAATTAGCGCGTTTATTCACCAATCTTGTCAGTAATGCAGTGCAATATACGCCACCGAAAACGGACAAAGACGAGGAAGGATGGGTACAAGTAAAACTTGAATTGGTTAAGCGTCCTAGTAAAGGTGGACGACAGGGTTCCTCCTGGATTCAAGTTCAAGTTCGCGACAATGGTATTGGGATTCCTGAAACCGCATTACCACTGATATTTGATCGCTTCTATCGCATCGATCCTGCCAGAACTAAAGATGCGGCGGCAGGTTCTGGATTAGGGTTAGCGATCGCTAAAGCCATTGTAGACAATCATCACGGTCAGATTCACATAGCCAGCACACTGAATCAAGGTACTACAGTAACGGTTAGTTTACCCATCAGTCCGCTTGATTCCCCCAAACGACTGTATGTCGGTGTTAAGGATTAATGAATAAGTAGTGTACTGAGGTGAAAAGAATAGAACTAAGAAAAAGGGGAGAACAGTAGGAAGTTGAGGTTACTTGAGCTTTATGAGTACAGCAGAAAAATTGATATGTAGATACTTAGTGGATGGTTTGGATATCAACTAAATACGTATAAATACTGAATACCCTATCGTGGCAGTCGCTGCGACCCTTATCTCAGGCAGCCCGACAGATGCTAATTGATCACTTTCAAGTCTTCTGGGGTATTACAGTTAAATAAAACCTGGCGATCGCGAACTGGAAGTTCCTGGACAGGATGCTGCGCCAGCCATTTTTGAAAGGATCGTCCTCCCTGATTAATATAATCGATTAATTGGGGTAAACATTGGCGTCGGTAAAAACCACATAGAGGTTCCCATCCTTTGGGACTTCGGGGGAGTACAGCCATCACCTCTTTGGGAGCATTTGTTAACTGACTACCCCAATTGTGCAAAACCTCAACTTGAAGTTGGGGCAAGTCACAGGCAAGTAAAAGCACCCAATCCCGTTTCACTTGAGTTAATCCTTGAGCAAATGCGACCAAAGGACCATGGGATTGAGCCTCTCCCAAAAGCAGCATTTCTTGGATGAGATGGCAATTTTTCGGTAGAATATCTCGATATCGTTCGGGCCAAGGCGTGACCACAAAAACTTCACGAGTACATTTAAGGGCAATGGTACAAACCTGTCTCAGTAACGGCATACCTTGAATAGGAATCAAGGCTTTGTCCTGACCCATGCGAGAACTTTGTCCACCCGCTAAAACCATCGCTGAGAAAGAAACATGGGAATCCGTCAGCACAGCAGACAGTTCATCGGCTAAATGCAGCCGTCCTCGCCGTACCGCCCGCAGTAGGCGATCGATAACGCATTTCTCGTCTGTACTGAGATCTTCGCCTAAAATCGCTGCCATCAGTCCATAGCGGTCAGCTTTCGTCATGTAACCAGAACTGGTGGCTTGGGCAAAGAGTTCCGAGAGAGCGCCCGGAAGAAGAATAGGTGATTGCATAGACAGCTACCGCGCAACATCGCTCAAGTCAAGTTATGTTAATTTTCCTCAAATTTTACAAACAGAAAGTGATAACCCTCCGGCAGCCCTGTGATACCGATCACTTCGAGGGGAAGCTGGGGAAGCAATGTAGAGACGTGCCATGGCACGTCTGGGAGCGGGGGAAGCGGGGGGAGCTGACAGGTGTAGGTTTTTTATTTTATGGTTGGGACAAGACAAGGAGGACAAGGAATGACTTATTCGTCGATTTGCCACAGATCCTGACTCAACGGTTCATCGAGAATTTGCTTGGGACGTAACACCAGAATTAGCTGTCCCAGTAAGGGTATATCGGGTTGTTCCGAAAACCACTGGATCGCTAATGTCCCCGATTGATCAACCATATAATAATTATCGGCATCCCACTCTGGTGTTTTGCGGTCAACAATTAGCAACACCGCTTCTGATTTTTGATTCTCTTGCTTAGGAAGCTGAGTAATATTACCTAAAATTGCCAAAGGCTCTTGTGCCTTGGCGACGATTTGCCAACCGGGAATGGCGACAATCTGTTGCTGATGGGCAGAATCAACAATCTGAAACGCCCCCTTTGTCTTCACCGTCTCCACTTGCTGAAACTCAGCAGTCGTTACCGGAAACTCACCCGCCAATGGGATCAGTCGCGGTAATTGTTCACTCGCTTCCACGCGATAGAGGGGAAAACGGGGCGCTCGACGGCGGTTCCCTCCCAAGGGTTCTGTGAGTAATTGCTCAATTTCTTGACGCGACGATTGGCTATGAGCAAACATTAACCCTCGTGCGACTAAGCGCGATCGCTCTTGTAAATTCTGCTGTTGTTGGGCAAGTTTCCAGTATTGGTAAGCTACGGCATCACCTGGGTGATCCGAAAATCCTTCCGGTAGGCTACGGCGACGCGACAACTCTTTCATCGCTTTTGCCACCTCACGGGCACCATCTGCATCCAGATTTCTGGCAACAATAAACTCAGCGGCGGCGGCTCGTTCTGGTTGGGTGAGAATCCGCAACTCATAGAGGATATCACTCCCCGTCCGATCAAAGCGCGATCGCACCGCTTCTGATACGCCAGCTTTGACTAACGTTTCGTATACCTGAGATGCTACAATGACTTGATTCTGTTGGATTGGCTCAAACCCCGTTTGTTCAAAAACGGCTTGGGAACTATAGCCAGCACTTTGGAGTTGTTGACACGCTTGCCCCCACTCTACCCAGTTACGTTCTTTGCGCCTGAGCAACTGAATTAGTGCATCAGCATCTACTGTCTCTGAGTTAGCTTGAGGATTATGGTGAGGATTTCCAGGTGATATTTCAGTCATAATGGGAAGAAAAGCTTGCCGTATTTTTTGAGTTATCAGATGTCTAAAATTTCTCGTGATTAAATAGTAATAGATTTAAGCAAAAACTAGCTAGGGTTAGATAAAAAGCTTAAGGTTAAGACAGTTTACATCTATTGGGCAACAGGAAAGACCAAAATAGCCTTACCCTTGTGGCTCGCCAGTTCAAACTTACTCGCTTGGAGTTTGTTGTAGTGTTATGGACAAGGTGAACCCTAATTTTGATAATATCACTCGTCAGTTCATGAGTTTGGAGCGATCGCAAAAACCGAAAATGCTTGTGGTGGATGATGAACCCGATAACTTGGATCTCCTCTACCGCACCTTCCGCCGTCACTTTAGCGTATTCAGGGCTGAAAGTGGCGCTCAAGCCCTCTCGATCCTTTCCAATGAGGGAGAAGTCGCTGTGATTATTTCTGATCAGCGGATGCCAGAAATGAAAGGAACGGAGTTTTTGAGCAAAACCGTCCCCCAGTTTCCGGATACCATGCGGATTATCTTAACCGGATTTACGGATGTGGAAGACTTAGTAGAAGCCATTAATGCCGGACAAGTCTATCGCTATATTACCAAGCCCTGGGACCCAAACGAACTCAAAACAGTTGTAGAACGGGCAGTTCAAACCTACGAACTCCTGAAGCAACGCACCGAGGAGTTGCAGCGAGCTCATGCTCAAATGGCACTCATGGAAACCCTGGTGCAAGTGGCTCAAGAGTCAGAAAGCCTAGAAACCAGCTTGCCCCAAATCGCCCAAGTATTTAGCGACAGCTTTGGCACAGACACCTGTATCCTGCAACTGGTAGAAGACGATCATTTGATAGATGTAAAAGGTACATACAGCCAAGATGAATCCCTTGTCAACCCCCTAGAATCAGATCCCCTCTTGCCAGACGCGATCGCTAATCGCCAACTACAAGTCTGGATTAACCCCCCGGGCGCAACTCCCCAAGACGCCACAGAGTATTACCAGAAAATTGGCATTAAAGCCCACCTGCTGATTCCAATTGTCCACCGCAGCGAACTCCTAGCTCTACTTTCCCTCCAATGGCAACAACAGGCGCGTAAACTGAGTGAAGATGAGCTAAAACTGATTCACCTATCCGCCCAGCAGGTTGGTTTAGCGATCGCAACCAGTCGTTGAGTGTTAAATCTGTAGGGGCGGGTTTAGGGATTTCTGTGAGTGTTAAATCTGTAGGGGCGGGTTTAGGAATTTCTGTGAGTGTTAAATCTGTAGGGGCGGGTTTAGGGATTTCTGTGGCGCGGTTGATGATAAAGTTTATTCAAAACCCGCCCTCATCTCCCCCAGCTTCCCCCATTCCCTATTCCCGAACCAATGACAAATGACCATTCCCCATCAGAAATTCGCCATTTATTCGATCGCATCGCCCCAGTTTACGACCAACTCAACCAGTGGTTAAGTTTAGGTCAACATCGGATCTGGAAAAAGATGGCGGTGAAGTGGTGCGACTTAGAGCCAGGTGAGATTGGGTTAGATTTATGCTGTGGGAGTGGCGATTTAGCCGAACTGCTAGCACGAGAGGTAGGCAAAACGGGTCAAGTGTATGGGGTGGATTTTTCGCCTCGGCTACTCGCGATCGCAAAAGCTAGGGCAACTTATCATTATCCTCCCTTAACCCTTCACTGGATTGAAGCCGATGCTCTCGATTTACCCTTCCAGGATAATTTTTTCCACGGTGCCACCATGGGGTATGGTTTGCGGAATGTTACCGATATTCCCGGTTGTTTGCGAGAACTGTACCGAGTCCTCAAACCGGGGGCAAAGGCGGCTATCCTAGACTTTCATCGTCCTCAACACGCCCCCTTACGTCAGTTTCAGCAATGGTATCTCGACACAATCGTCGTACCCCGTGCCAAATCCTTAGGCTTAGAGCAAGAATATGCCTACATCACTCCCAGCTTAGAGCGATTTCCCAACGGAAAACAGCAAGTTGAACTTGCCCACCATGCGGGATTTAGCCAAGCTACTCACTATCCCATCGCTGGAGGAATGATGGGCGTTTTGGTTGTCAGGAAACCGTAGCATCTTGACGGGGTGGGTAAACGACTTGAGGAATTGGCAAGGTGTGGGGTGTTGGGTGTCGTTTAGCTTTTTTACAAAATAGCGAAGGTGCAGGCTCCCTCGTGACCCTTCACTTCGTTCGAGGGCGTGTTTATCCGAGGGATGAAACGCCCCTTGAACCGTAGAGCCTACAATGGGGATCAGGGATGGGGGATTATAAAATGCAAAAGTCAACCCTTTCCACCAATCCTGGATTGTCCATTCTGTATTACGTCGGTTGCTGTTTTGAATTTATCGAACCTGTGGCTGCTATTCTTACCTCCAATCGCGGGGGGAATTATTGGCTATTTCACTAATGATTTAGCAATTAAAATGCTATTCCGTCCCTACCGCCCCATCTACATTGGCAAGCGGCGGTTACCGTTTACACCCGGTTTAATTCCCGATAACCAGGAACGGTTAGCGAAACGGGTATCCGATACCATCATGGGTTCTTTGTTAACCCCGTCGGAGATGCAACGACTAGCACGGCGTCTACTGCATCGGGAACGGGTGCGTGGGGCAATTCTGTGGATGCTCAATCTGACGTTGCAACAAGTCCAGTTAGATAAGGAACAGAAAACAGCGAAGATTCTTGCGGCTATCCTCCACGACTTATTAGGAGAATCATTGCCCCGTTTACTCAAAGTTTTAGCCCGTCGCGAGAATTTTTTAGAAGCCCAGCTTAACCAAATTTTTGACCAAATTTTGCTGGAGTTTCAACTGAATGAGCAACAAGCGCAACAGCTTTCCCAGTGGATTTTGCAAGTGGCATTACCGCCAGATGTGCTGCGTCAAGGGATTATTGATTTTTTAACCGATCGCAATATCCAAATCATTGATGAAGGGTTTCGCGAGAAGACAAGCGGCACCTATTGGATTGTCGCCAATTTATTTGGACTACGCAATACTCTCACCCGTTTGCGAACTTATTGCTTAGATGAGAAAGAGGAAACTAATGCGCGTCTAAAAGAATTACTGACCGCCTTGGGTGCCCGTGAACGGCTACAGATATGGCTGCAAACTCTATCCCTACAAAATTTGCCTGTGTCTACGGTGCGACAGTTACGCAAAACCATGCGAGATGCAGTACGTACTTATATCCGAGAGCAGGGCGGTGAATTTTTGCAAGGTTTAAGTCAATCCATTGATTGGGAAAAGGTCGCGGTATTAATTTTAAACCGATTGCGAGAGTCGGCGATTATGAGCAGCTCAATGGAATTAATTAGTCAAGAACTGGCATTAATTTTGGAGCGTTATCTGGAAGAAGATTTAGAAAAATTGGTGACGCAGGTTATTCCCATTTTATCGATTGATCAGCTCATTGTAGAGCGGGTAAGAGGTACATCACCGGAATCCTTAGAAGTTGCCGTTAAAGTGATTGTCAAAAATGAATTACAAGCGATTGTTAATTTAGGCGGGATTTTGGGTGTAGTGATCGGTTTATTTCAGACTGGGTTAATCCTATTTCGGGGATTTTGAGTTGGGGAAAGCGGGAAGTAGAGATATCGGGGCGGGTTTTACCGCTAAGTCCGATAACTTGACGAAACCTGCCCTTCTAGGGGAATAGTGGTGAGGTAAATTTTAACTCCCTGCAAGTAGTATGGCAACAAGTCGGTCTCTTAATACGGTTAGGTCTGCGATCGCGGTAAGTGCTTTAATACTATTGATATGTAGCAGCTTACGACACGCCCTATTTCAATCCACTGCTTTTGATTTGGGCTATTTTGACCAAGCGACTTACCTTATTAGCCAGGGACAAACCCCCATTGTTTCCTTCTGGGGTTATCATTTTATGGGCGGTCATGCGGATTGGATTCTCTATGGACTCGCCTTGCTGTACAAAATCCATCCCGATGTCCATTGGTTGTTTGCGGTGCAAGCCATTGCGTTAGCTGTCGGTGCTTTACCCACCTTTTATCTCGCCCGTCAAGCAGGGTTAAAGGAGTCCCAAGCAACAGCAATGGCAATTGTCTATCTGCTGTATCCATTAATTTTTAATCTCAATCTATTTGATTTCCATGCCGAAGTTATCGCTTTACCCGCTTTTTTAGGCGCAGTTTTGGCGGCGCGGCTGAATCGTAAGATTTGGTTTTGTGGGGCAATTGTTTTGATTTTGGCGTGTCGGGATGCTTTATCTCTGACGGTAGCCGCCATGGGGTTTTGGTTGTTAGTTTTTGAGAAAAAACGGTGGTTTGGTGGGATGGCGTTAGCGGCAGGAATTGCCTGGTTTTTGATTGCCACTCAAGTGATTATTCCCTCCTTTAGACCCAATGGTGTTGAAGCAGTCGGGCGCTATGCTTTCTTAGGAGACTCGGTTCTAGAAATCGCCAAAAATCTGCTTCTTAAACCGGGGTTAGTATTGGGAAGAATTTTTACCTTGCCTAACCTAGAATATTTGGCTTTGCTGTTCTCACCTCTGATTTGGGGACTTTCAGCCCAGCATCTAATCCCTTTAGTTGGTGCAGTTCCTACTTTGATAATAAACTTAATCACTGACTACCAACTTCAAAAAGATTTAATTCATCAGTACTCTTTGCCAGCACTGCCCTTTCTCTTATTAGCCGTCATTTCTACATTAGCCGCCGGAAAGGGATGGTTCCGCCACCCGCGAAGCATGATTATCTGGTCATTGGTTGCGTTTTTAGCGTTAGCCAAATTTGGTTATTTTTGGTCGAGATATTTGGAATCTATTGATACTTGGCAAGCGACAAGGGAAGCCATTGCTCAAATTCAAACTAAAGGTGGGGTTTTAGTTCCTGCCCAAGTTGCTCCCCATTTAACCCACCGCCCTGTGGTTAAGTTGGTAACCGTCGGTGCGGAAACGACTGAGTTAGGGGAATTTGATTATGTACTATTGAATCAGCGTCATCCGGGTTGGGGAAGTAGTCCAGAGGTGGTTAATCAATTGTTAGAACGGTTACAAAATACACCTAAGTTTCAATTAAGTTATCAGCAGGATGAAGTTTATTTGTTTACCCAGAGGTTAATTAGGAATTCTGGAAATGAATCGAGATGAATTTGGCATAAATCATAGACGTGCCATGGCATATCTGTAGGGGCGGGTTTAGGAACTAAAGTCAGCTTCTCAGACATAAATGAACAACAAAACCCGCCCTGATTAAATCATCAGGATAAAAAATTATGAGCGTTTGCGAAATTCAATCACACTATCTTTGATGGTGATGTCATAGCCGTCAAAAAAGTCATGTCCCAAGAGTCCAACAGGCATAGCTGGCGGTGCGATCGCGACTTCAAGATCTCGTTTCAGGCGACCATCGCTTTCTATGGATTCCAGGATCGTAACTGGCATTTGTACAACCGCACCATCGGCTACACTCATCTGACTAAACCCAACCGGTTTTAAGTTTAGTGAGGACGCGATCGTTTGGGTGATTAGCGTATTCGTCGCTCCGGTATCAAACAGCATATCAAATTCCCGTTGACCATTAAAGGTAACTTCGATAATGGGAATACCCCGAACTTTTCCTTTAATCGGTATTGAGAAAAACTGGGGACTACTATCCCCTTGTTTCGGTTTCGGCGGTGGCGGTGTGGATCGCTGTTTGGCATCCGCCAGCAGGTTTTGGTATTGAGATAACTTCTGTTGGGCGGTTGAGTGATGCTGACTGGAAGCGGGTACAGCTTTTAGTAACTCAATGGCTTCTTGCCAACGATTCGCCACTAAATTCCAATCCTCTCGACTCACCGCTGATTGACTAATCGTAACCGCACTTGTCGCCACATCAATGGCTTCTTCGTAGGTGTCTGATTGAGGGGGTGACGGTGGTTGGGGTTTTGCGGCTTGTGGTTTGGGCGAGGGAGAAGCGGAAGGGGTGGAAACCGGACTGGCGGCTTGCGTCGGAGTAGGACTTGCAACCGTATCCGCCTCACTATTACTACATGCACTGTTGAGTAGGGTTAAGGTGCTGAATAAAGCGATCCAAACACGACGACTCCAGAAAGATTGCCACATCATTGGTAATTTGTCCTTTGTCCTTTGTCATTGGTCATTAATCATTGGTCATTGGTCATTTAATAAATAATTATCGCACTTGATGGGGGCGGGTTTTGAATCAACGTTACGATCAACAGCGAAACACAAGTCCCTAAACCCGCCCCTACTTGGCTCAACATTTCTCCCTACCGATATCTAAGTTCGATCACATTTTCCTTAATCGTCACATCATAGACACCAAAAAATCCTTGTCCTAATAGTCCGATATCAAGGTGTTGATTAATCGTCACCTCCGGATTCGTGACTTCAATACCGCCGACGGCGACAGAATTGACGCGACCTCGCGGAACTTCGACTTTGCCACCCGCCGTGGAGGTGATAACGACGCCTTCGGGTGCAACGTTTAAAACTTGTGCCATTGGAGGGGTAATGGCAATTCCAGACGCCCCTGTATCGAAGAGCATTTCAAAACGGCTGTTGCCATTAAATTGGACATCAACGACCGGAATTCCGGACACTCGGCGTTTAATGGGAACTTGAATCACTGAGGGTGTACTGTTACCACTACCACAAAGGTGACCCAGATCAATGACATTGCCGTTGCTGTCTTCTAGGTAGCAGGGCAAATCACTCTGGGAATGGGAGATACTGGTAGATGAGATAATTCCTGCGATCGCGAGGAATACAGGTAAGACTTGGCGGGATAAATAGCGTTTCATGATGATCTTGCGCCCAGTTCGGCAACAATCGTTGTCATTCGTCCAATTTTCTATTTCTTAATTTAACCCAAAACAGGGGGACACGTCCTCTGTTCAGCTCATCGTAGGGGTTGTCAGGGAACAGAGAACAGGGAACGGGGAACGGACAATACGTAATTGATTCGTCTTAGCTGACCCATCTTTTAGCGATGATGAGAGTGAAATAGATTGAACCGATTACTCATCCGGATATCTGCTCAAGATGATGTAGATATTAATAAAATTTCATGAGCCTTCGTTGTTGCAAAATTGTTGTTAAATAAACATCAGAATCTTATTCAGTCGATTAAAAACTTGGGGAGTCTTGCAAAATTCAAAATAAAATCTATGCGAACAATTGGGAAAAATCTCCCCTGCGCCCCTCCACCCCTGCTCCCTGGCTTCCCGCATCCCATCTCATCAACGTTAGAACTGTCTGTATTCAACCTTCACCCACTCTAAAATGGCTTTTCCTCTCTTTTCCGGGCAACAATCTATCACACGGCGAACCCTGGTTAATGTAGCCTTAAGGATTGCTGGAGTTATTGTTGTATTAACGACGTGGAGTTATTTTCACACCTTGTCATTTTTTGAATCTGAGGCATTGGAACGGGTCAAAAAATATGTATATGAACGAGGTGAACGGGAAAGCATTCTCTTCTCTATCGCTGTAGATAATCATACGCTTCTCAAACAAGAATTAATAAAAAACCTCAAAGAACCCAATTATAATTCCTACACTAAGTTCAATCAACTCTTTGTCGAATGGTCTGATGGTGTAATTCGCAATCGACCAAAAGATCAGCCTCCGGAAAAGTTCGACACCCTTGAGCAGGCGGGGGTTTATATCGATGAAAACTTAGTCATTGATGCAGAGGTTCGACAGCGAGTTCTTGCCTTTTACAACCTAACCACAACCTATGGCTCAGTTTGGCATCATCGTTTTATCAATACCTACATTACTAGCCCCGACAATATTATCGCTATCTATTGGCCCGGGACGCCCTGGGTGCAACGAGCTTCGACTGAACTTAATCTACAAAACGAGAAAAAAGCCTATGGTGCTAAAACCCAAACCAATGCAGAGTCAAATACGGTATGGACAGGACTTTACTACGATCCGCAGGCTCAAGATTGGATTGTCTCTGTGAAAACACCTGTTAATTTAGACGGTGAACATATTGCCACAATTGGACATGATTTGACTCTGAATCAACTGATGGATCGCATGATTCAGGATCAGACTGAGGGCGGTTATAATATTCTTTTTAGCGGGGATGGTCATCTCATTGTTCATCCCGATAAAATTGATGAAATTAAAC
>NZ_DS989851.1:38235-44864 GCF_000155555.1 Coleofasciculus chthonoplastes PCC 7420 | reverse complement strand
CGGATTGGTATTTAGTTACCGTTTTTCCCCAGTCAATTTTAGCCAAACCCGCCCGAGACACAGCCGGGATTTATTCTGGGGTTAGGACTTGTAGCACTTGTACTTGAACTGTTAGTCCTCTATTTTGTCCTGCGTCGCCAAGTTACGAATCCCTTAATTGAGTTGATGGGAGCAACGGAACGAATTGCGGCTGGAGATTTGAATATTCAACTGGATGATACTCGCAAAGATGAGTTAGGACGTTTGGCAAATCTGTTCAATTCAATGGCGGTTAAAGTCTACGTCCGCGAACAATTCTTAAAACAAGCTGAATCGGAAGCCAAACGCTTACAGAAAACTGAAGCAGATACTCGCCAGCATGTTGAAAGTATTAATCAAATTCTCGAAGGTCGCGTTGAAGAAAGAACCGCTCATTTAACAGCTATTATTAATAATTTAGTTGATGGCTTACTGGTTACCGACACTCAAGGAAAAATATCTCAGTTTAATCCCGCTTTCCTCCGGATGTTAGGGTTAGGAGAACTGGATATTACGGATAAAAAGGGTCAAGATATATTAAACAGCGAGTTAGTGGAATTAGTCACCCAAACCCAAAACCATCACCGGGAAGTCTTTACCGCAGAAATTGATCTAGCGGGGGGACGTATTGGTAAAGCTGTAGCTACCGCCATTGATAAGGTGGCTTTGGCTGATGGTGCAGTTGAGGAGTTTCTGGGTTCAGTTATCTTGATTCGAGATATTACCGTTGAAAAAGAAGTGGATCAGATGAAAACGGATTTTATCTCTACCGTTTCTCACGAATTAAGAACCCCGCTAACTTCTGTCTTGGGATTTACCAAAATTATCAAGAAAAAACTCGAAGATGTCATTTTTCCCCAAGTCCAAACCGACAACAAGAAAATTCAGCGAACTGTTCGCCAAGTCAAAGATAATGTCACTATTATTGTCTCGGAAGGAGAACGGTTAACGGCTTTAATTAATGATGTTCTCGATATTGCCAAAATGGAAGCCGGGAAAGTTGATTGGAATATGCAGCCGTTGTTGGTTCACGAGATTATTGAACGGGCAATCGCGGCGACATCCTCGTTATTTGAGACTAAACACATTCAATTTATTAAAAAGGTGGAAACTGAGCTTCCAGAAATCTCTGGGGATAAAGATAGACTGATTCAAGTTCTGATTAATTTAATTTCCAATGCTGTTAAGTTTACTCAAAAAGGAACAATAACCTGCCGAGCGACACAAAGGCATAGTGAAATTATTATTAGTGTTATTGATACAGGTATGGGTATTGCTCCTGCTGATCAGCCTCAAGTCTTTGAAAAATTTAAGCAAGTTGGGGATACGTTAACAGATAAACCGAAAGGAACCGGTCTAGGATTACCGATATGTAAACAAATTGTCGAACATCATGGTGGCAGAATTTGGGTCGAAAGTGAGTTCAAAAAAGGAAGTACATTTTCGTTTACTCTTCCCATTCATACTAATCTACCTGTCCAAGTAAATATGATGGATATGGACACATTGGTTAAGCAGCTTCAAGTAACGGTCACCCCTGACAAATCATCCACGAAAAAGACTTCCAATAGAACAGTACTGGTT
Source organism: Coleofasciculus chthonoplastes PCC 7420 (assembly GCF_000155555.1). Classification (GTDB taxonomy): domain Bacteria; phylum Cyanobacteriota; class Cyanobacteriia; order Cyanobacteriales; family Coleofasciculaceae; genus Coleofasciculus; species Coleofasciculus chthonoplastes_A. The sequence continues at coordinate 43,262 of NZ_DS989851.1, read as the reverse complement.
GTCGATAATGAAGCCTTAATTCGTCAACTGTTGCGACAAGAACTCGAGTCACGGGGATATCAAGTCCGGGAAGCCAAAGATGGTCTAGAAGCGATCGCACTCGTTAAGCAAGAACGACCCGATCTAATTACTCTGGATGTGATGATGCCGGAAATGAATGGTTTTGATGTTGCTGCTGTATTAAAAAATGACCCATCAACTATGGACATTCCAATTATTATTTTGTCCATTATTGAAGACCACGAACGAGGTTATCGATTAGGAATCGACAAGTATATCACTAAACCCTTTGAATCAGAACAATTGCTTCAGGAAATCGATTCTTTAATTGCTCAAGGAAGTTCTAAAAAGAAAATATTAGTCGTTGATGAAAATATATCCACCGTTAAAACCCTGGCTGATGTCCTAACCACCAGAGGATATAATGTGATTGAGGTCTTTGATGGGGAGGATTTTAAAGAAAAAGCTATTTCCGTTAAGCCGGATATGATTATTGTCAATTCTGAGTTGTCGGAGCGATATAATATTGTGAAAACCCTGCGCTTTGAAAAGGGGCTGGAAAATGTATTTTTTCTCTTATTAGCGAATGAAAAAGCAGATGGTAACCATCAGTCTAAAAAAGTTGCTGAATAAAAAGGATGTTTTATCTCTGATTAAGGAAATGAGTGCCGTCATGGAGACACCGATTCTGATTCAGGATACCCAGGGTCGTCTCCTTTTTGGTGAAGAAAATCAAAAGGAACTGGGACATTATCCGGTAAAGCTGGCTGATGATATTATTGGTTGGATCTCAGGGGGTGAAAAAGCCGCATCGTTGGCGTCCCTCCTGAGTTATATTGCAAATAAAGAAATTCAGGAAAAAATGCTGGCGCGGGAAACCTTGGATAAATATAAAGAGATTAACATGCTTTATAATATATCAGGACGGTTAACCGCTTGCCTTGATCTAAAACAAGTTGCCAACTTAATCATTGATGAAGCCACGCGATTAATTAAAGCCACCAGTGGTTCACTCATGTTATTAAATCCCGACACGAGTGAGTTTGAGTTAGTCGCTGCCATTGGTCAAGAATATGACCCAAAAGCGCCATTGGCATTGGGGAGAGGAATCGCTGGGAATTTAATTTTGACGGGTAAAGCCGAAATTATTAATAATGTGCAGGCGGATATTCGATTTGTCGAAGGTCGGAATCAAATTTACTCTCTGATTTGCGCTCCTCTGCAAACCAAAGATGGTATCATTGGGGTGATTAATATTAGTCATCAAGAGCCAATTAATTATACGGCGGCTGATTTAAAGTTATTGACGGCTTTAGCATCCCAAGCAGCATCTGCTATTGAAAATGCAATGTTGCATGAACAAAAACTCAAAGAAGAGCGGATTAAAAGTAATCTCGAACGTTATGTCTCGGCTAAAGTTGTTGAAGCCATCCTTGAAGAAAAAGATGATTTTTCCTTCGAGCCAGCTAAACGGGATATTGCCATTTTATTTTCAGATATTAGAAATTTTACCACGAAATGTGAGGAATTACCTCCGGAACTAATCGTCGAATACTTGAATGAATATTTTACCCACATGGTTGATGTAATTTTCAGCAATGGCGGAACTGTCAATAAGTTTGTGGGTGATATGATTGTGGCAATGTTTGGCGCTCCCTCTCGCTTAGTTTACAGTGAGCAAGGTGCGATTAAAACAGCAATTGAAATGCAAAAGCGGATCAAAGCCATTCCGGTTCCTTGGATTCGCCAAAATTTTATTACCGGAATTGGTATCAGTTCAGGGGAAGTGATTGTGGGAAATGTTGGCTCTCCTCAGCACATGGATTATACTGCTATTGGGGATAAGGTCAATATTGCCTCTCGTCTACAATCTATTGCCAAAGGGGAACAAATTTTGGTGTGTCGCAGTGTCTATGATGTTACCTATAATCTGTTTGATTTTAAGGAAGTTGGCACTGTGCAAGTTAAGGGTAAGAAAAAGCCTGTAGATGTATTTGAAGTGATCTATTAAGATGGACAAGAAAATCTTGATTGTTGATGATGAACCGCATATTCGCCTGTTAATGGCACAAACTTTAGAGGAATTGGAAGATGAAGGCGTAGAAGTCCTGATTGCGGAAAATGGGGAAGAGGCAATTGAAACCATTAAACTGGAAAAACCAGATTTAGTGTTTCTGGATGTGATGATGCCGAAAATGAATGGTTTTGATGTCTGTTATGCGGTTAAAAACAATCTGGATATTAAAGATGTCTACATTATTATGTTAACGGCAAAGGGACAAGAGTTTGATAAAGAAAAAGGACAACAAGTCGGGGCGGATTTGTATATGACTAAGCCCTTTGACCCCGATGAAGTTGTCGAAAAATCCTGGGAAATTCTGGGATTATGAGGGGATAGCATTTCTTACTTTTCACGGAGTCTGGAAAACCTCTCTCCAAACCTCTCTCCTGCAAGGAGAGAGGCTTTGAATTCTCTCCCTTCCCGGCAAAAAAAAAGCGAAGCATCCTTCCGTATACCCGTTAGAATTGAGTCTCATACCAAGTTGCAGTCTAAGGTAGAATTTGTCATGCTGAGCGAAGTCCTGAGCGAAGCGAAGGAACAGTAGCGAAGCATCTGTCCAGATTCTTCGCTTCGCTCAGCATGACATGATAGAACGCAACTCGGTATCATTCTGGTTTTGGGTTATGCTATCAAATGTTTCTGCCGACCTATTTAAACCCAAAAGACGAAGATACCAATCGATGTGAATAAGTTCTTGACCTTTTTGTTCATTAGGTTTTTTTTCGCTGTCGGACAGGTGGTGGAAAGCCAAGTTTTTCTGGGAATGGGGAACAGAATATGCCGAATTAAGCCAGCGTTTAACTGGACATAATAACGTTTTCTGTTCCCAAAAATTAGGCTAGATTCGCCGTCATTTTACTGCTGTGGATTATGGGAAAAAAGAGTCAGAATTAGTGTAATGACTGGGAGTATAGCACAAGTGTAGAGACCCGGTTGATAGGAACCCAATTGATCCTTAAATACAGCTAAGAATGAAGGTCCGATCGCACTCGCGCACACCATACTCATCATCTGAACGCCAGCAATCGCCCCTAAATGCATTCGACCAAAGAATCTGGGTAAAGCTACAGTAGATAAGGTGCTAAAACAGCCGCCACTTGCACCTAATCCCACAATTGTCAGTCCCCGTAACCAGCCTATACCCAGGTTTGCGGCACAAGTAAAGCCGATAGCTTGAAACACAATCATGAACAAGAATAGATATTTCAAAGAAACTCGGTCGGCGCTTAGTCCCATTGAATATCCCACAATCGTGGAGAGAATTGCCATGGGTAAGAATAGAGATACTGCCTGAATTTGCGATAATCCTGCTTCTGCGCCAATATCAACGATGTGAAAGGTAATCCCGGTAACGACTAAAGCGTGAGAAGATAAGGTTAACGTGACTGCCCAAAAAATTCGGGTACGCAGTGCTTGGGAACGAGTAAAATCTCGTATCTTGTTCTCACCGAAAGTGTCTCCGGTGGTGGCTGGAGTTGTGGCGTCTCCGTCCATAATCAGACCACATTCTTCTGGATTATCTCGGTAGAATAACCAGCCAACAAATCCCATGCCAATCCCCACAATCGCTGCCATTGTTACCCAGGTATATCGCCAACCGAAGCTGTTAATCCAGGTACTCAGAATTAACGGTGCAATGGAAAAGCTAAAGGAGACAAATACACCGGTTGTACCGGAGACAAACCCACGACGACGGTCAAACCATTTGCCTAAGGTGGTACGGCTGGTCATTGTCAGCATTCCTTGACCGGAAAAGCGCAGGCTGGTAAAGCCGAGTCCGAGGATCACTAGGGCAATAACTGAATGATCAAGGGGTAGTATACTATTGACAACGATAGCGATGCGATCGCACAAACTCAAATAACAGAGTGTCCCCCCCAGCCACAGCGACGAACCCACCACAATAACTCGTGCGCCAAAGCGGTCAAGCAACACTCCCCCCATGGGTAATAGGAGACCACTGGTTAAGGTTCCCACCAGGTAAGCATTACTCAATTCCAAACGTGATACACCCGTCGCCTGTAGCAAATGATCCGTGAAAACGCTCACTCCTACAGTTTGACCCGGAATACTCATAATGATCCCAATCGTGCAAACCACCGCAATAATCCAGCCATAAAAAAACGGGAAACGAGTGGTGGAGAACGGATAGTTAGGATGTAGTAACCTTCTGGGAATTGTTTGATCTGTTGCAGAAATTGAGCCTTTTTCAGCAAATTTGGATCGAAATTTCATTAAAATGCACCACGTCTTGAGCTTTGCTGTCTACTTTGCCATACTTATTGTTAGTTGGCATCCTTCTATGGCGGCGATTCTCCATTGTTTCAGACTGACAGCTTAGATTTTATCGCAACGCTGTACACTTGATTTCCACGATGAGTCCAGGGTCAGACAACGCGGTGACACCTACTTTTGTCCAAGTCGGATATTTCTCAATAAAGTACCGATCTTTTACTTCCATAAACAGCGACAGATGGGGAATCATTAGTGGTTCTGAAGCTGGAATAGAGGCTGGATTTGTGACATGATAGGTCACAAGTTCTACAACATTGTCAAAGGTTACGCCTGCGGTTAAAAGAACTTTATTGACATTTTCAAACGCCTGGATAAATTGTTCTTCTATTCCCTCAACCACTTGTAAGTTTTCGTCGCGACCCACTTGACCGGAGACATAAACTGTATTTCCGATTCTAATACCCGGACAATAGTGATATTTTTCATATAGGAGTTCCATCCCTGTGGGAATAATCACTTCGCGAGTCGCGACCATAACTAATCTCCTTGCGTAGACAATCATGTCAATACTTTACCTCTAAACCTGGGGCTAATCAGGGTAGCTTGATGATTTTAGAGTCAGCCCTCAACTCAAGTTGGGGCTAAAAGCTTAAACCCGTTAAAACGGGTTCAATGGTTTATAGCAGTAGACACATCGATTAGGACTTTCGGACTTGTGGAAAAAGACGCC
>NZ_DS989851.1:30684-38135 GCF_000155555.1 Coleofasciculus chthonoplastes PCC 7420 | reverse complement strand
AAGTTGGGGCTAAAAGCTTAAACCCGTTAAAACGGGTTCAATGGTTTATAGCAGTAGACACATCGATTAGGACTTTCGGCACCATTGTAGAGACGCGCCATGGCGCGTCTCTACATAAATGATGTGTCCTAACCGCTATGGCGGTTGCTATACTTATACGGAAGGAGGCGAGGGCGTGAGTTAGCCAGATTCGGCTTCAAGAACGTGCCATTCGGGTTAGGTTATTATTAATTTATATCAGAGTTAAAAGTATGATACTGGGAGTCACTGAACTGGGGGGTCAGACCCCTCCCTAACTCTCCCTGGCAGGGGATGATTTGGTAGCTTGTGCTACAATTACTGGGAAATTATCCCATCAATTTTAATGATTGAATGGGTATTCTAGCATCGGGACATTCACTCGTATAGCGGGTTGGACTTGCTCCGTAATAATACGGTGTGAAAAACTGGGTCAGATTCTGTAAACTGAAGTTATCAGCTATCAAGTGAGACTGAGCATCTTAACTCAATTGTGAGTTAGGTATAGTGTTAAGGTGATAACCAACAGCGATCCGGCTATTGCGATCGCGTACTCTCTATGCAAAACTCCCAAGTTAGGGGGAGATGCGGGGAAAGGACGGAATATCTAGGATTTCTGGTCACATTTCCCCACTCAGTCATGTCCTAGACATGAATCGCGCTATGCGATTCGTCTGAGGCGTGTCATGATTAAAGGGACAACTTCACACACTGACTCTTAGGAGTAGAGTGTGGGCTTATAGAAATAGTAAGCCCAATAAACTAACTATCAAAGTTTGATTTTTAGGGGTGCATCAATTGATTCATAAATCTTTGTCAGGCGTAAATCTTGCTCCAAATGTTGTTACGGTATCACTGCGATCCCCATCTCATAGTGTACCGATTCAACAATGGCATTTTACTGATCAACCGATTATTAAAATAGGGCGCTGTGCAGATAACCATATTGTGCTGCGAAGTTCGGTTGTCTCGCGTTACCATCTGGAATTGCGGCGTATGGGGAACCGATGGAAATTGATTAACTTTGGTAACAATGGGACGTATAAGGACGGTCAACCGATTACAGAATTAGAGATTCAAAAAGAAACGCTAATTCGCCTTGCTCTGTCGGGTCCTCAATTACAAATTAGTCTGAGTGCAACTATACCAGAACCTTTGTTAAAACTGCTGCGCCATCACGATTCGGGGACGGGAAATCACCCTCTTCCGGGACGATTAGGCACCATGTTAAGCGGAAGTTAATATCTGTAAGGGTAGGGAGTTGGGGGAGCCGTAGAATTCTCCCTGATAGAAGAGATTCAGGGAAATTCCTAGCGTAGGGGCTTGGTTACCAAGCCCGTATAACGTTTTGTTTCAATCCCTGATAGGGATTATAGAGGATTTCGACATCTTAGGCACAATGGCGAAAGCCTAAGGATCTGGTTTCAATCCCTGATAGGGATTATAGAGGATTTCGACTTGCTGGATGCTAATCAGTAAGTTTGGATATCGGGGGAAAAGTTTCAATCCCTGATAGGGATTATAGAGGATTTCGACCTTCTCCGTTGAGTTCATCCCGGACCAGCCTGATGTTTCAATCCCTGATAGGGATTATAGAGGATTTCGACTCGGCATTTATCGCCTCCTGGAGCACAAATAAGCCGTTTCAATCCCTGATAGGGATTATAGAGGATTTCGACCTGCTCCTTAACAACATCGATCACCTGTAGAGCGGAAATTCGTTTCAATCCCTGATAGGGATTATAGAGGATTTCGACGATTATTGGTTGCATCCGGGCAAAAGGGGTTGAGTTTCAATCCCTGATAGGGATTATAGAGGATTTCGACTGCCGACCTCTGAAACGCTTGCTGTATTGGGTTTTCAATGTTCGATTGCGACAACCTCGTTTAACTATAGCATTTCAGCCCTCAGTTTTGACAACCCCCGCCAACAAAAAAGCCTCAAATCCTTTCTGAATAAGCCTTTCAGCTATTGCGACAACCCCTTAAATCCAAAAGAGGCGGTAAACCCTGACTGGATAAAGGATACAACCTCAAATTGTGACTCCTCTGAAAAAACACCTACTGGTTGTCGCACCAATCCATCAATAGGGACTGCTGAATAAGTCTTGTAGTAAGGGGGAGCTGAGGAAGCTGGGGAAGTCAATGCTACTCAAAGTATTGGTCGCTCAGGGCTGAAGGGGTGACAAGCAGATTAAAATATTTAACTGGCTTGGTCTTGGTTGAAATTGTCTCCCCAGTGTGGAGACAATCTCTAGTTCTGGGAAGGTTGCAGTGGAGTGGACAAAACTCATCATTTCAGTCCTCATCATTACTGGGCTTGAGTTGGTTTCGACTTCCCTGGAGGGGCTGGTTTCGACTTCGCTCAACCAGCCCCCTTCGATAATGTGACTCATTCTGACATTCTGCCAAAACATGAAGCCGATTCCAATCACTATTCATCAGCGCGATTTTCTTTTTCCGATTCCAGCCTTGTACCTGTTTTTCTCGATAAAACGCATCTTCTACGCGATCATAATACTCTGCATAAACCAGCTTTACAGGTAATCTTTTCTTTGTATGATTTGCCCCTAAACCATTTTGATGTTGCCATAAACGTCGAGGTAAATCCTTTGTGCTTCCTGTGTAGAAAGAACTGTCAGAACATTCGAGGATATACATATAGGGCATGTCAAGTCATCTCCTTCCCTAATGATCGGGCTTCGACTTCGCTCAGCCCTCACGACTTCGCTCAGCCCTCACGACTTCGCTCAGCCCTCACGACTTCGCTCAGCCCTCACGACTTCGCTCAGCCCTCACGACTTCGCTCAGCCCTCACGACTTCGCTCAGCCCTCACGACTTCGCTCAGCCCTCACGACTTCGCTCAGCCCTCACGACTTCGCTCAGCCCTCACGACTTCGCTCAGCCCTCAAAGCCCTCAAAGTTAGTCCTCCTCTGCATGAGGCTAGTTGAGCAATTAGGGTGGTTGAGCGAAGCCGAAACCACCCTGTCCACGCACTTATCCATCACTTTTTCACCTCGCCAAGCTTGGGACTCCAAAACGTCCCCCTTTTCGTCCAAAAATAAGCCACATTTTTACATTTCCCCTGGCGAGACTTGGGATTCGCACAACGCAGCATCTTCTTCGCTTGACCCTCTTTCTCATATTCATACAACTCCAACGGCTTGCCACACTTGGGACAAGCATACTCGGTTAAGTTAGCTGGCTTGGCGGGTTTGGCGGCTACAGGACGTTCCGAACGCGGTAACTCATACTCCCCAGCCTTGGCATTCCAAAACATTACCGCCCCACATCCCCCCTCACGATTATCGCAACTGAGGAAATGATCGGCTTTCAGCTTCTTAGAGGTAGAAAATACCTTAGTCATCCGATGCTGACATTTAGGACAGGAATAATCCGTGAGTTCGGTTCTCGGACGCCGTTTCGATTCACCCTTCGGGGTAGACTGAGTTTGACTGGCTATTTCTGGAACTTGGGAAAATGCCGAGTTGAGCGCCGGAGCAAAATAATCTCGATTCCACCCAGTTAAATAACACTCCCAATCCAATTTCCCAGACGCGATCGCATCTAAATCCGATTCCATCTTAGCGGTAAACTCTGGCTGAATCAGATCAGGTAACACCTGTGTCAAAAATGCATCCAGTTCCATCCCCAGTTGGGTTGGCTGTAATTTCCCTTTACTTAACTGAACATAATTACGCGCTTTCAAGGTTTTAATCGTTGGCGCATAGGTGCTAGGACGACCAATTCCCGAACGTTCCATCACCTGCACCAGTTTGGGTTCGCTGTAGCGGGGGGGTGGCTGCGTCTGTTTCTTATCCGCACCTGCGTTATCTAAGGTAAGCGGTTGTCCTGGCTGTACCCGTGGTAATTGGGAATCGGCGGCAATATTATGCCAATAGCGAGTATAACCGGGTACAAGTAACACCTGTCCTCTGGCTTCCCAAAATACATCCCCCGATTGGGTGATAATCCGAGTTTTGGACAATTCAGCTTGACAGCATTGAGTGGCGATCGCGCGATTCCAAATTAAATCATACAGTTTTGCCTCATCCCTGGTTAGTTGAACCGATAATTGTTCCGGTGTGCGTTCAACATGAGTCGGACGAATCGCTTCATGGGCTTCTTGCGCCCCGGATTTCGAGCGATGGGCGGCTACTCTAGCGGGTACATTATCCGGGTCATGATGTAAAAGCCACTGTTTCGCCGCCTGACAAAACTCTGGAGACAACGCCACCGAATCCGTCCGCATGTAGGTAATATGTCCCGCTTCATAGAGACTTTGGGCAATTTTCATCGTCACTTCTGGATTCAGCTTGAGTTTTGCACCAGCAGATTGCTGAAGCGTAGAAGTTATAAATGCGGCGGGGGGAGATTGCTTAACCGTTTTTCCCTCGACTGTGACAACATAATGAGCATGAGTTCGTGCGATCGCAACGAGTTGATCCGCGTCTTCCTGAGAGAGTACCCGTGTCCCTTCCGAGACTGGAGTCTCCTCACCTGCATCATCGGGTTGAGTCTTATTTTTATCCCTCGAATTCCGCCGTTGCGTCGTTTGCGGGTAAGTTCGACCTGCGTAAACAGCCTTAAATCCCTCCTGATACTCAACCCAGACGACCCAATAATCCTGGGGTTTAAATGCCAAAATCTCTTGTTCTCGCTTCACCAGTAGATGCAGTGTCGCACTCTGCACCCGTCCCATGGACTTGCAGCCGTTATTTAAACGCCAGACTAATCGACTCCCCTTATATCCCACCAACTTATCCAAACAATCCCTAGCGCGTCCGGCGGCGACTAAATTAGAATCAAGGGATTTCGGATGTGCGATCGCGCGATCGACGGCGGCTTTGGTAATCTCGGTATAGGTCACTCGTAACGGATTCTTTAATCGCAAAGCTTGAGTTAAATGCCAACCAATCGTTTCCCCTTCTCTATCAGGATCAGTCCCCAGGTAAATTCGGTCAGCTTGGCGAATCGCACCGCGCAACTCCGATAAGATTTTCTTAGCTTGACTACTCCGGGGAACATAGCGACAGTGGATGTGGGAACCATCCAAATCAAACCCCAGAGAATCTTCACCATCATCGGCTAATTCCCGAACGTGACCCATACTGGCTTTAACTGTCCAGCCAGCACCGAGAATGGATTTGAGTTTTTTGACCTTACCGCCTGATTCGATAATTAATAGATTCGCCATGACTTTTGGCAGGAGATGAAGACTTATAGCAGTACAAGTTTTTTGGGTTGACTGAGTTGATTCCAGCGTGAAATAATATCTAGTTAAAACGATGGACAATCATCAACTCCAATATTATGACCACTCTCAACAATACTAATCCATCTGATCCGTCTCAGGCAGGAGAAAAGGGTTCACTCTTACCCAGTGTGCCGATTCCCTGGATCAAGATTGGACAATACCTGTTCCTCGCGGCGTTAATTGGTACAAGCATCATTAGCTTTGTTGTTGACAATAAAGCAAGTATCGTTATCTGGATAGCTGTTTTAGTTTCATTTTTTGTTTTCCTTGTCTTGCTCGATAAACAGTTAGCTCAAGCAGCAAGTCGTCAAATTCAGCTTGATGTTGCCAAACGAGCGGAAATTTATCAATATCTCGTTGATGAACAGCAACAACCGGGTAACAATCCCATAACGGTAGCCAGAGAAAATGCTTTGCAGTATTGCCAAGAACTGATTGAAGACTATAAACAAAGTCGCCAGACTTCGAGAAATATCTATTATACATTCCAAATGGCAACGATTGTCTTTTCTGGGATTACACCAATTCTGGTTTTGGTTGATAAGTTAGATATTGGTGTGGTTTGGTTTAAGTGGTTACCTGTTATCTTTCCAGCGGTCGCTTCTATTGTTGCCAGTGTGGTAACGTCATTTCCTTTTCAAGAAAATTGGATTTCGGCAAATACGGCAGTTGAACTGTTAGAAGCAGAACGAGAAAAATTCATATTGGGAGTAACTCAGGCGTATCGTTGCTATGATATAGCCGATGAATCCCAACGTAAGAAAAAGCTGAAACAGGCAATCGAGAATTTCATTAATCAGGTGAATACGATTCATCTGAAGCAGGTTCAAGAAGCCTCGGAAACTGGGCAAAAGCAAGAGGAGAAGGAAACCGACTGATCAGACTTCGCGCCAGTTAATTGTATCTGATGTCCGTAATCCGTAATTGGTGCGATCGCACGATTGCTGAATGTCTTGGTTGGAGGTGATGCGGAAATAGTCGCCCCAGTAGCAAGTAGTGGCGTGGCACACCTTAATTGGTGGATTAGAATTGTAGGGGCGCATAGCGTGCGCCCAATTTCACCGCCAAATCTATTTCACAATTTTAGCTGTGTCAGTCCGCCATCGTGCGTTAGCTCGGCAATAATTTAGGGGAAACTCCAATGAATTGTGTTCCCCGCGTAACGCACCAACACAAATGGATAATATAAATAATCGCGTTTTAAATCAGAAACCGGGTTTTTAACCGCCTAGATCGCTAATCTCTATGACAGGAAAGGTCAAAATGGTACAGACACCAGCAAAACCGGAAACCGAAACTCTGTTACTTGAGTTACCAAAAACCATGAAGCTATATGTCACTCCAGAACAGTTTACAGCCCTAGCAGAGTGCAATAGAGAATTACACCTGGAGAGAACGGCAAAAGGGGAATTAATTGTGAATCCACCCACAGGTTGGCGAACTGGCAAACGGAATTGGAGTATTTCTGGAGAGTTGTATATATGGTGGCGGAATGCAGATGAACCGGGCGAGGCGTTTGATTCCTCAACGGCTTTCATTTTACCCAATGGTGCTACTCGTGCCCCGGATGCTTGTTGGATTAGTCAAGAAAGTTGGGATGCACTGACTGATGAACAAAAGGGAACCTTTGCCAATATTTGCCCGGATTTTGTGGTGGAGTTACGATCGCAGTCGGATACTCTGAAGTCACTGCAAGAGAAAATGCAGGAGTATATGGATAATGGGGCTAAACTGGGTTGGTTAATCGATCCACAAAATAGAACAGTAGAAGTTTATCGAGTCGGTTTAACAGTAGAAATATTGTCAAATCCGGCTGAGTTATCCGGTGAGGAAATCTTACCGGGTTTTGTGTTGGATTTGTGTCGGGTGTGGGGTTAGTAATATGGGGTAAGGGCACGGCAATGCCCATCCGTGTCAACTTAAGCTCAACCCCTCTCCCCCAGCTGACAGGTGTAGGTTTTTTATTTAAGGGTGGAGACTAGACTTGGGGGACAAGGAAGGAAAGAAGACAAGGGGGAAAAACCGTACAGAATTCGGTTCGGTCAAACTAACTTCTAAAAGCCGAAACGCCCTATTTTTCGTTCTCACTCTTCCTTGTCTACGGTCGCTGAGCGAGAGTCGAAGTGGGTCGCTGAGCGAAGTCGAAGTGATGGTCTACCTGTCTTCCAAGTCTA
>NZ_DS989851.1:26030-30584 GCF_000155555.1 Coleofasciculus chthonoplastes PCC 7420 | reverse complement strand
TCCCCACGGACCGGAGTTGGGGTTAGGGGATGAGGGGGGAAATGTCGAGCAGTAGATAGACACAGCTTAAAACCTTACCAGCATTGATTTTCTACCTTAAGTTGACACCAATGGGCAATGCCGTGCCCCTACATGATGATGCTCCCCGATCGCACAATTACCCGGATTTCATATCCGCGATCGCATTCTTCGTCATTGAGGCAATGGCTTTATCTGTGGCTTTGGGTAAATGGTAATATTTCCCCCCGGCTTGCTTGGCTAATTCCTTGGCAAACCCTGTGGAGACAAACTTGTTTTCAGTATCAATCACCAATAACTGAATCCCCATTGCCCGAATTCTTGCGGCTATCTCCAATAATTCCCCTTTAATATCTGGCTTTTCGCCTTCGGGTATGGGTTCACCCAGAGAACGGGCTAAGGGAATATTCCCGCGTCCATCAGTAATCGCCACAATCACGATTTGACCGATATCTCCTGACATTTTGGCATTCGTACCGACGCGCACCGCCTGGGTTAATCCATGTGCCAAGGGGGAACCGCCACCACAGGGTAACCGATCTAATCGCCCCCGTGCCAAGGCGATGGAACGAGTAGGCGGTAATAACACCTCAGCCTGTTCGCCGCGAAAGGGAATTAGGGATACTTGGTCACGATTTTGATAGGCTTCAGTGAGTAGTTGCATCACCGCACCCTTCGCCGATTGCATCCGGTTGAGTGCCATGGAACCCGACGCATCTACGAGAAATACTACCAACGCCCCAGCTTTCCGGGCGAGGCGTTTGGAACGCATATCTCCCGATTCGACGATAACCTTGCGATTCGGCTGGCGTTCCCGACGGGCTTTCTGATAGGGTGCAGCCGCCCGTAATGTGGCATCAACGGCGATGCGTTTGACGGCACCTTTGGGTAACATCGGCTTGACATAGCGCCCCCGATCCTCGGAGAAGATAATGCTGCGCGTTCCCGATTTTCCTTGTCGTTGCGCCATTTGAGCAAAGTAGAGAACACTGGGGTCGAGAACTACGCCCTCGGTATCAAAGACGAATTCTTCGGGGATGCTGGGAGGTTCTTGTTCTTGTTCTTGTTCCGGTTCCTCTTGTTCCTCTTCTTCCTGCTGATCCTCCGGTTCATCTTGATCTTGAGATGACTCATCCTGGGGCGGTGGGGGTGGAGGGGGTGGCGGCGGTTCCTCTGGTGGGGTCTGGACGATGGTAGAACGGGGGACAATCACCAATTCCACGGCGCGTTTCAAATCGTCAGCACTGATGGTTTGACGCCCATCTAGGGCGGCTGAGGCTTTGGCAACCCGCACGGCAAAGAGTTCCGCCCGATGCCCTTGAACGCCACCGCGCAGGGCTTCTTCAACCAGATAGGCGATTTGAGCGGATGTAATTTGCACGTCTTTGAGCCATTCCCGTGCCAGAATGATCTCGGTTTTTAGGTTATCGATGTCTTCGTTATATTGACCGAGAAAGGCTTGAGGTGAAGTCGTGTAGGCGATCGCTTGTTCTACGGCTTGCACTCGTTGATCCAGTGCCAATACCCCATCAGCAGAGAGGGTTATGGCAATTCTATCCAGTAAATGCTCTCGTAGGGGTCCTTCATCGGGGTTATAGGTGGCGATTAATAAAGGTTTGCAGGGATGCTGAAAACTCATCCCCTCCCGTTCAACTTGGTTGCGCCCGTCGGTGAGAACGCTTAACAGTTGGTTAGCGATTTGGTCATCGAGGAGGTTGATTTCATCAATATATAACACCCCCCGATGTGCCTGTGCCAAGAGTCCAGGTTGAAATACAGGTTCCCCTTGTTGGACTGATTTCTCCACATCCACGGAACCCAAGAGGCGATCTTCAGTTGTCCCCAAGGGAATTTGCACAAAGGGCGCGGGGATAATTTCCGTCTCCACGGTATCAGGTTCAACGCCTTGGGCTAAAAGCTGGTCATCCCATTCTTGAGGATAGCGGGGATGACAATTAGAAATGGAACCCTTGACCACTTCAATGGGGGGTAACAAGACGTGAAGGGCGCGTGCCATCACGGATTTGGCTGTTCCCCGTCGTCCCGCGATCGCCACTCCTCCTAATCCGGGGTCAACCGCCGCCAACAGCAGCGCTAATTTAATCGCTTCTTGCCCCACGACAGCCGTTAGGGGAAAATTGGTTGCTGGGGCAGAGTTCAGCACAGGCATAAGGCACGCATCAGACTATCAGTTCTTCAGCATACCTTGTCCTGGAGTGGTTTGGACGGTTAATTGAAAAATCTCAATGAGGGAGATGGTGTTGTAGGGGTTTGGTCTCCAAACCCCATTTCTTATGTAGGGCGAGCTGGGGGAGCTATCCTTGTATAATATTCATCCACACGCCAAGTAACAATTCGTTTTAGTCTTAACTATGACCGTTGCTCCTCATAAACCTGACTCAGCCCAATCAACGAATCCCCTATCTGAACCAGAACTTGAATCGGAATTTAACTGGAGAAATTGTTGGTATCCTATCTGTTTCCGCCAAGATTTTGCCAAAGATCGCCCCTATGGTTTTTCGTTGTATGATGAACCGTTCGTTATATTCAAACACCAAGAGGAACTGATCTGTTTAACCGATCGCTGTCCCCATCGTGCGGCTAAACTATCCGATGGACAGCTTATTGACGGTAAACTGGAGTGCTTGTACCACGGATGGCAATTTGGTCATGAGGGTCAATGTCTGCATATTCCCCAGTTATCGGCTGATGGGACAATACCTGTGAATGCTAACGTGCGATCGCATAAAGTTGTCGAACGCCAAGGACTGATTTGGATTTGGCCCGGTGCGGCTGAATTAGCGGATGAACAAGCGATTCCCACCATTCCGCAATTGGATCAGCCCGGATTTGTCCATTCTGACAAACTCACAGAAGTTCCCTGTGATATCAGCTATGTGCTTGAACACATGTTAGATCCAGCACATATTCATATTACTCATCATGGGAATCAGGGCGATCGCGCCAAAGCTCAACCCTTGGAAATGGAAATCCTGGAGAGTTCCGTAAACGGGTTTCGGGGTCAATCGCGGAATACAAGAGAACCCAACTCAACCTGGATTAAGTTTGATTTTATTGCTCCGAGTTTAGCTCATTTTTACTTTTCTATTCCTGATAAAGACTGGTTCTTTGGGCAGGCATTTTACCTATTCCCCTTGAGCAAAGGAAAATGTCGAATTTTATCACGAACCTATCGCAATTTTGTCACTCAACCCGTGAAGCTGATGCCCAGATGGTGGACTCATCTAAAACAGAATAAAATTCTGGCTCAGGATATTTCCATACTATTAGGACAACAACATGAAGTTGAACGGTTAGGAGAACCTGTGAAACAGGTTTATTCCCCTATTCCAACCTGTGACACGTTTGCTATGGAATATCGCAAATGGCTGGATCGGGTTGGGGCGTCTTTGCCCTATTATCGCGGTTATTTAACCTCGAAAGATAGGGAAAATGAACCTGAAGGTCAGTTGAATAAAATGTCAGTGAAGCCGTTATTTTGGCATACTGAACTTTGTCACTCTTGTAACCGAGCCTATCAGATCTCGCAGCGGGTGGAACAATTGGGTGTAGGAGTGGCGATTGTTTTCGCAGCGTTGGCAATTTTGGCGGATGATTCGGGGCTGCAAATAGGAGCCGTTTTGTTGGCAGTTGCAGTAGTAATTGTCGCCGTTGTCGCCAATAAAATCAAGCATCGCTTGAAAGCGTATTCAGTAGGTTAATGGCAATGATTTTCACTAGATTAAATTCTGCAAACACCCCTCAACAAACATCTGGTTTCCCCCTTTTTAAGGGGGACGGAAGGGGGATCTAATAGGGGGACGGAAGGGGGATCTAATAGGGGGACGGAAGGGGGATCTAATAGGGGGACGGAAGGGGGATCTAATAGGGGGACAGGAGGGGGATCTAATAGGGGGACGGAAGGGGGATCTAATAGGGGGACAGGAGGGGGATCAAATAGGGGGACTTTGATCTAAGCGCCAAGCGCTGTAATGCTCCCATTCGTTAACTTTTATTGTGCCTACAGACTTAACCATTACTGTTTTCGTTAACGGGGGTTACATTCACTGATGTTCTCTCAGGGGTTTGAACGGCTAACGGTAAAGTCACCTTAAACGTTGAGCCAACATTAACCTGAGAGTCAAGCTGAATTTCTCCTTGTAAAAGTTGCACCAGCCGCCCAACAATCGCCAGCCCCAATCCGGTACTATCCGGTAAACGTTTAGCACGGGAACTGCCGCGAAAATACGGATCAAAAACTTTAGCTTGGTCTTCTGGAGCAATACCAATCCCGGTATCGGTAATCACGATCACAAAATGCTCAAAATGATCATTTTGATTAGGTTGATTATTACACTCAACTAGGCAGGTGATGGTAATGCTTCCTGTTTCCGTGTAACGAATCGCATTACTGACCAAATTGGTGATAATCTGTTCGAGTCGCAAGGGATCAGTCGTGACTTGCTTCGGCGCTAGTTCGTAATCTACGGTTATTGTCAGGTCTTTTTCACTGGCTGAGGGTGTTAACGTATCGAC
>NZ_DS989851.1:0-25900 GCF_000155555.1 Coleofasciculus chthonoplastes PCC 7420 | reverse complement strand
TGAGTGTCCACTAAGCGGGTCAGTTCGTGATTGGTGAGGTTGACTTGACTTTGCAGTTTTTCTAACTCCTGTAATCGTTCTTCAGTATAACTGTTGAAACAACGACCAATCACTTCATCTAGTGCCATATCGATGATTCGGGTAGCTTGCAAAATCTGAGCGGTTGAACCTTGCAATAGATCCGATTCTAAATGAGCAAAGATAATCTGGCGCAGAATTCGATATTCTCGGGCAACTTCGCTGGGATCGTAGCCTTGTTTGGCTCGGATTACCCCATGTTCTAAACTTTTCTCGACAATTGTTTGATGTGCGCCGTTTTCTGAGTCAGAAAGGATTTTGGCGATCGCCCGCAGCACTGAGGGTAAACCATCTAGCACCGCCTTATAGGTGAGTTCACGGCTACTCTCCAGTTGCCCGTCTTGGCGAACGACTTCCACCCAGTTGTTGACGATAGAGTCTAGTTTCTTGAGTAACTCTTGACTGAAATCCATGATTGAGCAGAGCGCTTGGGAATGTGAGAAGAGAGGGAGGATAGCATCTAGTATAAGGCTAAAATTATAACTTTAGAGGGTTGCGCTGCAACGCTTAAAATTTTATAAATGGTGAAAACAATGTGATATCGAAAATCCTGCGTGGAGTGGTTGGTGATGAATTTTAAGGTTGTTGGAGAACTATTTAAGGAAACGATTCAAGAATGGCAAGAGGATAAAGCGTCACGGTTAGCCGCCGCCTTAGCCTATTACACGGTGTTTTCCTTGGCACCGTTGTTGATTATCGCGATCGCGATCGCGGGTTCGATTTTTGGTCCGGAAGCCGCACGAGGGGAGATTGTCGAGCAAATTCAAGGGCTAGTTGGCACTGAGGGGGCTAAGGTAATTGAAACGGCGATTCAAAATGCGAATCGACCAAATGTTAGCAGTATTGCCTCAATTATCAGTATTGTCGTGCTGCTGTTTGGTGCATCGGGAGTCTTCGCTCAACTGCAAGATGCTTTGAATACCGTTTGGGGAGTACAACCGAAACCTGGACGACCGGTTAAAGGTTTTTTACAGAAACGGTTATTGTCTTTTTCGGTTGTGCTAGGGATTGGCTTTTTACTCTTAGTGTCTCTGATTGTCAGTGCAGCGTTAGCGGCGTTGAGTAATTATGCTAATGATTTACTTTTTGGAGTAGGATTCCTCTGGTCACTGTTAAATTGGGTGCTTTCCCTGGGTGTAATTACGCTATTGTTTGCGATGATGTACAAATTTTTACCGGATGTTAAAATTAGCTGGAGTGATGTCTGGATTGGTGCGAGTATTACTGCCATACTTTTCACGATTGGTAAGTCTTTAATTGGCATGTATTTAGGGCGAGGAAGTTTTGCCTCAACATACGGCGCAGCGGGGTCATTAGTAATTTTTCTGGCTTGGGTTTACTATTCCGCCCAAATTCTGTTTATCGGTGCAGAATTTACCCAAGTTTATGCCCGTAAGTTTGGCTCAAGCATTGTTCCTGATAAACATGCGATTCAACTGACTGAATCAGATCGGGCAAAGCAAGGAATTGCTCATACCGAAGCCCTCAAAAAAGCTGCTGGAGATTCAGAGGATTCGGAAAAATCACCTAAGGAAAAACAGTCAGGTAATGTAGGGGCTAAAGCGTTGAAAACCTACCATGATGCCGCCAGGAAAATGGGGTTAGACAAAAAACAGAAATAGGATTAAAGTTGAAGACGAGACGAGAACCCCGACTTATTTAAGAAGTCGGGGTTCTGAATCGCAAATAAATAGGCTAAGAAACGCGGCGACGCTATAATTAAGACCAAGACTTGCCTCAAAAAACAGCGCAACTGCAATGAATCAAGGATTCAACCACGCCAATCGAGACCAAGCCGTATTAATTGCCCAACTCCAAGAGAGTGAACATCGCCTCAAACAAATTCTTGATGCTGTACCTGTGGGTATTTTTGTGTCAGAAGCTGATGGGAAACCTGACTATGTAAATCAAATCGGTAAGCAAATTTTGGGTCAAGGGGGGGTTGAGTCAGTGACGGCGGATCAATTCATTGAAACCTATCGGATTTATCAGGCGGGAACCGATGAATTTTATCCCCGGAATCGCCATCCCCTATTGCAAGCGTTACAAGGGAAACGGGTACGAGTTGATGATATGGAAATCCGTCACCGCGATCGCACAATTCCCGTCGAAGCTTGGGGCGCCCCTATCTATGATTGTCAGGGAACTCTGACTCATGCGATCGCGGCGTTTGTTGATATCAGTGAACGTCAGCCGCCTGAGCAGGTTCTAGCCGATTATAATCAAAAATTAGAGCAACAGGTGGCGGAACAAACCGAAGAATTACGCCATAGCCAAGCCCGAAATCAGGCGCTATTGGCGGCGATTCCGGATATGATTTTCTGTTCCCAGGCGGATGGTACGTTTATCGATTTTAAACCCGCACCGACTATCCCCTCATTCGCCCAAGCCCAGGATTTTTTAGGCAAAAAACCGGAAGATGTTTTCCCCCTAGACATAGCCCAGAAAATTAGGGCGGCTTATCAGGAAAGCTTGGTATCGGGTGAAGTGCAACAACTCGACTATCAACTCCAGATCAAGAATCAATGGCGGGATTATGAAGCCCGTATTGTTCCCTGTAGTAACCAGGAGATCCTTTCTATCATCCGCGATATTAGCGATCGCAAACAAGCGGAAGCCCAAATTGCCTTTCAAGCCTCTCTACTGGATCAAGTCAGTAACGCTGTGATTGCCACCGATTTAGCTGGAACCATTATCTACACCAATCAATTTGCTCAGCGTATCTATCAACTCAATCCCGAAACCATACTCGGTCAATCCATTCTTGATGTTACCGTACTCCCCCAAGATAAAGCCCTGGCGCAGGAAATTTTAGCGGGTGTACAAGAAAACGGTTATTGGGAGGGGGAATTTACCGTTCAACGCCAAGATGGTAGCACGTTTCCAGTTTATGCCACGAATACCCTAATTCGAGATCACCAAGGAAATCCCATCGGCTATGTGGGTGTCAGTATTGATAGTAGCGCTCAAAAACAAGCCGAGGAACAACTGCGCCAAAGTAAACATTTTATTGAACAAATTGCAGCGGCTTCACCCTATTGCTTATATATTTATGATCTGATTGAAAATCGGAATATCTACAGCAACCAAGAAATTACCACAATTCTGGGTTATACACCCGAACAAATTCAAGCCATGGGCGAAACGTTTATCTCCAGCTTGTTGCACCCCGATGATGTCACTATCGCCTCAGAACAGTTACAAAAGCTGGCGACGGCGGCGGATGGAGAAATTTTAGAGATAGAGTACCGGATGCAGGATTCCCACGGGAAATGGCATACCTTATTTGGTCGAGAAACGGTATTCGCTAGAACCTCAGATGGTACTGTTAAGCAGGTGATTGGTACGGTAATTGATATCAGCGATCGCAAGCAAGCAGAAATTGAATTACGCAACAGTGAACAACTGTACCGTACCATGGCAAAACATTTCCCCAATGGGGCAATTTTCTTGTTTGATCATAATTTACGTTATTTGGTTGCCGATGGTCAAAGTTTAGGCAAGTCAGGTTCAGGATATAGTCGGAATGTATTAGAAGGACAAACAATTTGGGAGGCTTTATCGGAACCAGAATGTGCGCTGGTTGAACCGCTGTATCGTGATGCTTTGGCGGGGATAGAACAAACCCTGGAAATACCCTATCGCCATTGCATTCATCTGGTACAAACTCGGGCAGTGCAAAATGATGCTGGAGAAATTATGGCGGGTATGGTTGTCGTTCAGGATATCACCGAACGTAAGCAAGCCGAGGAATCCCTCAGAGAACGAGAAACCTTTTTACGCAGTATCTATGACGGGATTGAAGCGGCTGTTTTTATCGTGGATGTTCTCGAAAATGGCGAATTCTGTTATGTTAGTATTAATCCCACCCATGAACGGATGTCTGGTCTTCTCTCCTCAGAACTAAGCGGTAAGACTCCGCAAGAAGCATTAACTCCAGAAACGGCACAGGCGGTGTCTCAACGATATCATGCCTGTGTTGCATCGGGAGAACGAATGAGCTATGAAGAATGCCTACAGATTCAGGGAAAAGAAACCTGGTGGATTACCAATTTAACCCCTCTGCGGGATAGCAACTCGCGAATTTATCGACTGATTGGTACTAGCTTTAATATTAGCGATCGCAAACAGGTTGAGAAAACCTTACAGTTGCAAGCCGCCGCCATGTCAGCCGCTACCGATGGGATTGCAATTTTGAATCAGCGGGGAGAGTATGTCTGTCTTAACCAGGCGCACGCCCAAATCTTTGGTTATGATAGTGCTGCCCAACTCCTAGGTCAAAATTGGCAGACGCTGTACGATATTAGCGAATATCAACGGCTGCTGGCGGAATCTATACCCTTATTGTTAGAGCAGGGATATTGCCGCACCGAAGCTCAAGGTTTACGCCGTGATGGTAGCACATTTCCCCATGAAGTCTCGGTTACATTATTACCCGGAGGAGAAAGAATTGGCATTGTTCGCGATATTACTGAACGCAAACAAGCCGAAGCTGCACTACGAGAAAGTCAGCATTTTGTGCAACGAATTGCTGAAGCCTCTCCCAATCTTTTATATATTTTTGACCTGAATGAACAACGCAATATCTACGCCAACCGGGAAATGGCAGTGTTTCTAGGCTATACTACAGAACAAATTCAAGCTATGGGTGCAAATGTTCTGCCAACTCTGATTCATCCAGAGGATTTAGCCCGATTACCCGCCTATTTTCAACAAGTCCAAAACGCGGCGGATGGAGAAATCTTTGAAATCGAGTACCGCGTCAGAGATGCCAATGGAGAATGGCGCACACTTTTGGGTCGAGAAACTCCCTTTGCTAGAACCGCTGACGGTAGGGTTACCCAGCTTCTCGGTACCGCTACAGACATCACCGAACGCCAACAGATGGAAGCCGCCTTACAAGAGAGTGAACAGCGCTATGAGTTAGCTACTCGTGCGGCAAAGGTAGGGGTTTGGGAATGGAATCTAGAGACGAATAAATTTTATATTGACCCCATAATTAAGGCAATTCTCGGTTACGATGAGACAGAAATTGCTAATAATTTTAACGATTGGATTATCTTAATTCATCCCGATGATCAGTCCACGTTCCTAACCGCAACCCAGGCACATTTAGCCGGAGAAACCTCAGAGTACCGAGTTGAACATCGGATAATGCACAAAGACGGTTCAATTCGTTGGATTGTCGTCCGGGGACAAGCCATCCGAGATGTCCAAGGGAAGGGTATCCGCATGATTGGCACGAATACCGATATTACCGAACGCAAGTTAGCTGAAATTGCCTTACAAGAGGCAAAAGAAGCCGCCGATGCCGCAAACCGGGCAAAAAGTACATTCCTGGCAAATATGAGTCATGAATTGCGAAGTCCTCTAAATGCCATTTTGGGATTTGCTCAACTGATGAGCAATAGTGTCACTCTTCCCCAGCAATACCAAGACAATCTACGGATTATTCACCATAGTGGAGAACATTTACTGACGCTAATTAACCAAGTTTTAGATTTATCCAAAATTGAGGCTGGACGTATTACTTTGAATGAAACTACGTTTAACCTGCATCATCTTTTGGGTGAAGTTGAAGATATGTTTCGACTTAAGGTAAATGAGAAAGGGTTACAATTACGGTTTAACTGGGCGGCGGATGTTCCTGCCACAATCCAAACTGATGAAATTAAGTTACGTCAAGTCTTAATTAATCTCGTGAGTAATGCGGTTAAATTTACCTCAGCCGGGAGTGTGGTTATGAATGTTGCACAACAACGGACAAATGACGACGGACGAATGACGCTTTATTTTGAAATTAAAGATACCGGATGCGGTATTGCGGCGGATGAATTAGAGAGTATTTTTGAAGCGTTTGTGCAAAGCCAAAGCGGAGTTCAATCCCAGAGTGGAACGGGTTTAGGATTGCCGATTACGCGCAAGTTTATCCAACTGATGGGTGGGGAAATCAGAGTTGAAAGCCAAGTTAGCCAGGGAACAACCTTTACGTTTGATATTCAGGCAAAGGAAACCCAGGTGACTTCTAGCACACCTCAAACGACTTCACGTCGCGTCATTGCCCTTGCCCCAAATCAACCCCACTATCGAATTTTGATTGTGGATGATCAAGGGGAAAACCGTCAACTATTAATGCAATTGCTGAATCCCTTGGGGTTTGAACTCCAAGCGGCGAGTAATGGTGAAGAGGCGATTGAGATTTGGCAGAATTGGCAACCTGATTTAATTTTAATGGATTTGCGAATGCCGAGAATGGATGGCTACGCTGTTACCCAACACATTCGACAGTGTAGAGACGTAGCATGCTACGTCTCTACATCCCCAATCATCATTGCCCTAAGTGCTAGTGTAATAGAAGAAGAACGGTTAAAAGCCTTAGAGGTGGGTTGCGCGGATTTCATTGCCAAACCGTTTCACGAATCTGATTTGTTTGCAGCCATAAACCAACATCTGGGAATCAGCTTTATCTATGATGAACCAGAAGAAACGCCTATGCCAACGGAGACTGTTGTCTTAACATCGGATGATTTGGCTATGTTTCCTACTGATTGGTTAGCCTCGTTGCACCAAGCTACCCTTGAGGGAGATTTTGAGGAGATGTTAAGCTTGATCAATAAAATCCAGGATCAGGATAAAACCTTAGCCAAGACTCTAACCTACTTGGCTCATGATTTTCAGTTTGAACGATTACTCGATATTACTGAACCTTGGGTAAGTAAGGAGTCTGAATCATGAAATGATAACGAAATGTGAAACCCTGATCTCGTCTAAATCAGTCGTGAACAAATTCTAACCTAATAAGTGGGTAGACACAATTAAAGTTAACGGTTGAGATTAGGGAACAGAGAACAGTAAGGGTTTGAGGGCGATTTACAAAACTTTATGCATTCCCCTTTTCTTTTGTCCAATGACTTACCTTGACTGAGCGACATGTTATATAGTTGGTCTATTTGAATTGTATAACTCAATTATTTTGTTTATCCCTTGGCGACTTTTTCCTTGCTCAAACTCTTACTTAAGACGAATGTCACTGACTTTAGAGTTTGTAGTAAGCGCTTTAGCGCTTCTGGCACTAAAGTGCCTACTACGAACCCAGCTTAAGTCAGTGACATTCTACTTAAGACGAATGTCACTGACTTAAGGCTGGTGGGCAATACCCACCCTACGATAGATAAATGGTTTTTGCGCTCCCCAAATGCTTATTTCAGTGCTATTCTACTTAAGACTTTTCGGAAGTGAGTATGACGAATGACGATATAGATTACAATTAAACTAAGCTGTCATGCATTTAAATTGGGTATTAGTAGCGAGCAAGATGCTCGCACTACAAGGATTACGCCATTATTGATATTAAGGTTTAAATGCCGAACAGCTTAATTGGCTTTAAAAATCCTAATAAAACGGAAAAATGTCATCTTTCAGTCCTCTCTTGGCACAATTATCGCAATCAAAATCTATTGATCGCCATCCCCTAATCGTTACTCCCCAGATGCGGGTAACGGAGGTTATTAATCGGCTCAATGAACATCAGAGTAGTTATGTATTAGTCGTCCAAGAAAAACGGTTAGTGGGTATTTTCACGGAACGGGATTTTGTCCGCATCGCTGCCCAGCAGCTATCCCTGGAAAACTTAAGCATTCAATCGGTAATGACGCCTGATCCGATCACCGTTTCTATTGACCAAGATCAAGGCATTTTTTCCATTCTTTACCTGCTACGCCAGCATCATATTCGTCATTTACCTGTCATCGATAAAGGGGGTGAAATTATTGGAGTGATTACGCCTAAAACCATTCGAGAGGTTGTTCAACCGACTGACTTATTAAAGTTTAAACGAGTGGCAGATGTGATGACGTCTCAGGTGATTCAGAATTCTGTCACGGCGTCTCTCCTAGAAATTACTCAGCAAATGCTGACCCATAAAAAAAGCTGCATCGTGATTACTGAAACCCAAAATAACGCAGATATTGTTCCCCAGGGAATTATTACAGAACGCGATATTATTCAGTTCCAAAAAATGGGAATTAATTTTGCGATAACGTCGGCGGAAACCGTGATGAGTACCCCACTGCTTCCGATTAAAATCGATGATTCAATGATGCTGGCGAATGAAATGATGAAACGCCATAAAATTCGTCGTTTAGTGGTTGTAGACGAAGCTGGAAGACTCGCCGGAATCATTACCCAAAGTACAATCCTAGAAGCGCTGAACCCCATAGAAATGTATGCCACAGTTGAACTTTTGCGTCAACAAGTGGATGAGCGAACCCAGGAGTTAAGTCAAATCAATGAGCAATTGCAGCAAAACCTCTGCCAATATGCCAAGTTAGAAGAACAACTGCAACAAGTCAAAGACGAAGCCGCCGCCGCTAACCAAGTTAAACGTGCTTTCTTAGCTAATTTAAACCATGAATTTAGAACACCACTCCACGCGATTCTCGGGTTTGCTCAACTGATGCACCGTTCTGAATCTCTCTCATCCGAGGATCAGAAAAATGTAGGGATTATCTATAGTGCGGGTAAGCATTTGCTGGAACTGCTGGAAAACCTATTAGACTTAACCAAAAGCCAGTCTACTCACATTCGGGATACTGCAAATTTTGAGCTGTCTGACATGCTACCCAAGATTCCCGAATCCCCGATAACCATTACCTTGACGCCAACGGATTTGGCTGATTTACCGAGGGAGTGGCGAATATCGCTCCATCAAGCCACAATTGAAGGGGATTTTGATAAGATGTTGAGCCTCATCGAGGGCATCCGCGATCGCGATGAATCCTTAGCCAATTCTCTCTCTACTTTAACCCATGAATTTCAATTCGAGTACCTATTAGCTTTGACCAAACCACCTACAGATGAAGACGATGACTCTGGAGTCAATTCCTCTATACAAAGGGACAATACTAACGATTGATGATACCCCGGATAATTTGCACCTGTTAACCGAGATGTTAAGCGCACAAGGGTACAAAATCCGGATCATTCCCAATGGTAGACTGGCGCTGAAATCTATTGCTAACAATCCCCCCGATTTGATTTTACTGGATATTATCATGCCGGATATGGACGGCTATCAAGTTTGCCAACAGTTGAAGGCTTCTCCGAAAACCCAGAACATTCCGGTCATTTTTTTAAGTGGTTTAAATGAAACCTTTGATAAAGTAAAAGCCTTTGAAGTCGGTGGCGTCGATTACATTACTAAACCGTTTCAAGTGCAAGAAGTGTTAGCGCGGGTGGAGAGTCAACTGCGTCTGCAACGGTTACAAAAGCAGCTAACCGAACAAAATATCCAACTGCAACAAGAAATTCAGGAACGCCAGCAGGTAGAAATTGCCCTGAGTGAGAGTGAAAAAAAATATCGCCATCTGGTTGAAGCGTCACAAGACTTGATTTGGTCGATTAATCAGGATGGAACTTACACCTTTGTTAATCCGATTGTACACCACCTTTATGGCTACTCTCCAGAGGAAATGCTGGGACGTTCGTTTACCGAGTTTCTGTCACCGGAACGTCGCGAAGCGGATATCAATCTTTTTGAGCGTTTACTTCAGGGACAATCGGTGTTCCAATATGAAACCACCCATCTCACTAAAGCAGGGGAACCCATTCAATTATTACTCAACGCGATCGCCGTGGTTGATGACCAGGGTCAGGTTGTCGGTATAACCGGTACAGCCAGTGATATCACAGAACGTCAACAAGCACAAGAGGCATTGCGTTTAAGCGAAATCCGCTATCGAGAACTGGTAGAATTTCAGGAACAAGTCCTCGTCTGTCGCTGGAAACCGGATACCACCCTCACGTTTGTCAATCAGTCTTACTGTCGTTTTTTTGCTAAGTCTCAAACAGAACTGATTGGCACTAAATATGTAGATTTACTGCCTGATTTTATTGAAGACCAGATCAGTGATTTTGTCAAATTGCTTGTCAACCACGAATGTCCAGAAACCTCGGAACATATCATGATTTCTCATCAGGGGAAACTTCATTGGTTTAAGTGGAAAGATCAACCCATTCTGGACGAACAAGGACAAGTTATAGAAGTTCAATCCTTTGGCATTGATATTACCACGCGCAAGCAGGCGGAAGAAAAACTGCGCCTCTCAGAAGAAAATCTGGCTCAAGCTCAACGCATTGCTCATATTGGTAATTGGGAATTTGATGTAATCACAAATCAAATTATTTGGTCAGCAGAACTGTTTCGGATTTTTGGTCTGGAACCCAATCACACGGAACCCACTTATCAACAACTTCTTGACTTCATTCATCCCGATGACTGCTCAGAATTCGAGGAAACAGTCAAGCAAGCCATTGAGCAAGGACTCTGCTACGAATTAGACTTTCAGATTGTACCGAAAAATCGCACAACCGTTCGGCATCTTGAGGTAAGAATTGAACCCATTTTTGATCAACACCATCGGGTAATTAAACTCTTCGGCACCGCCTTAGATATCACCCAACGCCAAAAAGCCGAAACCGCCCTACGACAATCAGAAGCACGCGAACGAGAACGAGCGCATCAACTCCAACGCACCCTCGAAGAATTAAAACGCACCCAATCCCAGCTTGTGCAAACGGCAAAAATGTCCAGTCTGGGGCAAATGATTGCGGGAATAGCTCACGAAATTAATAATCCAGTTTCTTTTATTGTGGGCAATCTTACCATTGGTCGTCAATACTTTAATGATTTGCTGCGGCTGATTAATATTTATCAAGAAACTTATCCCAATCCCTCTTCATCTATTCAAGATATAGCGGAAGCCATTGACTTACAATTTATCCAAGAAGATTGGCATAAACTGCTCAATTCTATCCAAGAAGGGTCAGAGCGGATTCATCAGATTATTCTTTCCCTAAAGAACTTTTCTCGACTCGATGAAGCTGACCTGAAGTCGGTGGATATTCATCAAGGGATAGACAGTACCCTGTTCATTTTACAGCATCGACTCAAAAGCCCTGGAAATCGACAGGAAATTCAGGTGATTAAAGAGTATGGTCAACTCCCCCCAGTGACTTGTTATGCGAATCAATTGAATCAGGTGTTTATGAATATACTTGTTAATGCTCTTGATGCCATAGAAAGTCACTCGTCACCTGGAGTAATTAGGATCAGCACCGAAGTCGCTGATGCTCACCAACAACCACCCCCGAAAAATGGAAACCAGCAGACCGACGTTGTGATCATCCGCATTACTGACAATGGAATTGGCATTTCTGAGGAGGTGCAACCGCAAATCTTTGATCCATTTTTTACAACAAAACCCGTGGGCAGTGGTACAGGTTTGGGCTTATCCATTAGCTACCAAATTATCGTTGAGAAACACCAGGGACAACTCAGTTGCTTGTCCACCCCAGGGGAAGGGACAACGTTCATGATCGAGATTCCGATCAAACCGCGATCGCAACAGCCAAGAAAAATTTCCTTAAATGACATGGATCTTGCGAAGGAAATTAGCTAGGGTTTTGAGTTGTTCAGGTATCCATCTGTAGGTTGACGAATTTCTGGCACCTAGCGATCTAATCTAAAAGACGAGGAAACAGGGAACAGTTTCAACTTAATTCACTGACTAAAATTAGTTGTCTAAAATTTACAAACTAGAATAATTATGCTTTTCAAAACTAGAAAAGAAGCAGGTCAAAGACTCACCAGCGATCTGAAAGAGTATGCCAACCGCCCCGATGTGATTGTCTTGGGATTACCCCGTGGGGGTGTACCGGTGGCGTATGAAGTAGCGAGAGGACTCAATGCGCCTCTAGATGTGTGGCTGGTTCGCAAATTAGGCGCACCGGGTCACGAAGAATTAGCCATGGGTGCGATCGCCAGTGGTGGTACCCGCATTTTAAACAAGGACGTAGTGCGATCGCTGGGTGTATCCGAGCAAGCGATTGACCAAGTAGCGGCAAAAGAGCAACAAGAATTAGAACGGCGGGAAAAGGCTTACCGAGGGGATCTGCCGCCTCTGGAGTTACGCGATCGCACCGTACTTTTAGTGGATGACGGTTTAGCGACAGGCGCATCGATGCACGCCGCTGCCGTTGCCTTGCGACAGCATGACCCAAAGAAAATCGTTGCCGCTGTCCCCGTTGCTGCGCCAGAAACCTGCAAGGAGTTTAAAGTCAAGGTAGACAAAATCATCTGTAGTGAAACACCGCAACCGTTCCACGCCGTCGGTCTGTGGTACGACAAATTTGACCAAACCACTGACCAAGAAGTACGTGACTTGATAGAGCGTGCAGCCAGTCAACAACCGACTAGAGCTTAAGTAGGTGGGGACAATTAAAGGGATTGTCATTTGTCATTTGTCATTTGTCATTTGTAAGGGTTTAGGGACATTGTAGGGGCGGGTTTAGGGACAATTGTAGGGGCGGGTTTAGGGACAATTGTAGGGGCGGGTTTAGGGACAATTGTAGGGGCGGGTTTAGGGACTCAATTCAGATATCCACCAATAACGAAACAACAAAACCCGCCCTGCCTCACCAATAACGAAACAACAAAACCCGCCCTGCCTCACCAATAACGAAACAACAAAACCCGCCCTGCCTCACCAATAACGAAACAACAAAACCCGCCCTGCCTCACCAATAACGGAAAAACAAAACCCGCCCTGCCTCACTTACGGGAGCAAAACCCCGCCGTGCAAGGGTTACAGAAGCCGCGTTTAGAACGTGCGATCGGAGTAATTTATCTGCCCCAAACCGAGCGCGTCAGCCATTATTTCCAGGCGCGATTACCGGAACAGTTTGATGCAATTATCCATTTTGACGAGACTCGCGCCGTCGAACCCTTAGAACGCACGCCTCGATGGGATCGAGGTGAAGCACCCGAAACCTTCCCCATGGGTGTGTGATATTGGGTCAACCTTCCCGATTGAAAAGGGCACGATGATATCGTGCCCCTACAAGAATAATATGCTTGGTGAATGTAAAAGGTACTGCCATGCCCCTACAAGTAGAAACATGAACAATCAAACCCGATTTTCTGAAGCCAAAGTGCAGGGTTGACTCGGATCACCCGTTTCGATTTGGATCGTCGGATGTTCAATGCCAAACTGGTCATGCAGATGCTGGGATACCCTAGTCAAAAACGCATCACCCGGATACCCTTTGGGTATCACCAGATGAGCCGTTAACGCTATTTCTGTCGTACTCATTGCCCAGATATGCAGGTCATGGACTTGATCAACCTCAGGAAGTTCAGTTAGATACGTGCGGATGGCAAGGGGTTCAATCCCTTCCGGAACCGCATCTAGGGCTAAATTCAGCGACTCCCGAAACAGTTGCCAAGTATTCACCACCACAACCACCACAATAACTAAACTGACAGCCGGGTCGAACCACAGCCACCCCGTCACCGCGATCGCAATACCCGCCAGCACGACTCCCACAGACACCAGCGCATCCGCCGCCATGTGTACAAATGCACCGCGAATGTTCATATCTTCTTGACGACCTGACATGAACAGGAGTGCTGTAATGGTATTGATCACCACACCAACCAAGGCAACACCAATCACAATACCACCGGGTACAGATTGAGGATTAACGAACTTTCTCACCGCTTCCCACGCCACTGCACCCATAGCCACGAGGACAAGGGTAGCATTTAAAAGAGCCGCCAAAATCGAGGAACGACGGAAGCCGTAGGTATAGCGCTTGGTTGGAGAACGTTGGGACAACATATTCGCACCCCAAGCCAGAACCAAGCCTAAGACATCACTGAGATTGTGACCCGCATCTGCCATTAACGCCAGGGAGTTGTAGAAGATACCCGAAAAGGCTTCAACAATGACAAACCCGCCATTGAGAATCAGACCAATGGCAAAAGCGCGATTGTAGTTGAAGGATTCGTGGTCGTGATGGTGAGGGTGATGGTGGTTGTGGGACATTCACTTAGTCGTTCAAAATACTCTTTGAGCAACGCTTGCCCTAGACAATTGAAAATTGAATGAATTTCAGATGGGTGTACCTTAACATAAAGGTTAGATTTTTCCCCTCATCTCCCAGAGGTAGAATGCGAAGCGAAACAAGATCAATCAGCTCAGTAGATGGTGGGGAGATGCCTTATGGTGATCTGATATAAATATTTATGAGAAAAGTGTTACAAAGCTTAGTAAAATAACATCATCTGTTAACTAAGCATTTTTACCATCGTTATGATAGCCGATTCATTTCCCTGGCTGAGTGCGATCGTCCTATTACCACTCATTGCCTCACTTGCCATTCCTCTACTGCCAGATAAGGGGGGTAAGACAGTGCGATGGTATGCCCTCGGTGTCGCGATCGCAGATTTTCTGTTGATGCTGTACACCTTTTGGCAGCATTACGATTCCAGCAGCGCCACATTCCAACTCACCGAAAAGTATACCTGGATACCTCAATTAGGTCTCAGTTGGGCAATATCTGTGGATGGACTGTCACTTCCCCTGGTACTTCTGGCGGGACTGGTGACAACGCTCTCCATTTTCGCAGCTTGGCAAGTCGATCACAAGCCTCGCCTCTTCTATTTTTTGATGCTGGTGCTGTATTCGGCACAAATTGGCGTCTTTATCGCCCAAGACATTCTGCTCCTATTTATTATGTGGGAACTGGAACTGGTTCCCGTTTATCTCCTCGTCTCGATTTGGGGGGGACAGAAGCGTCAATACGCCGCGACCAAATTCTTACTCTATACTGCCGCCGCCTCTATATTTATTTTGGTAGCTGGGTTAGCCATGGCACTCTATGGCGAGGGCACAATCAGCTTTGATATGGTTGAACTCGGCATCAAGGATTACCCCTTGGCATTAGAACTGCTGCTATATGCGGGATTATTAATTGCCTTTGGAGTTAAATTAGCGGTTTTCCCCTTGCACACCTGGCTTCCTGATGCTCATGGTGAAGCATCTGCTCCTGTATCAATGATTTTAGCCGGGGTACTCCTGAAAATGGGTGGATATGGATTAATTCGCTTGAATTTAGAGCTCCTTTCTGATGCTCACGTTTACTTTGCCCCAATTCTGGCGATGCTAGGGGTGATCAATATTGTCTATGGTGGACTCAACTCCTTTGCCCAGCCGAATATGAAGCGGCGTCTTGCCTTTTCCTCCGTGTCTCACATGGGGTTTGTCCTCCTCGGAATCGCCTCATTCACGGACTTAGGGATTAGTGGGGCGATGTTGCAAATGATTTCCCACGGTTTAATTGCCGCTGTGCTATTCTTCCTAGCTGGGGTTACCTACGATCGCACTCACACCTTAGCCTTAGATAGTATGGGTGGTATTGGTCAGGTTATGCCCAAAGTCTTTGCCCTGTTTACCGCCGCCGCGATGGCATCAGTCGCCCTTCCGGGAATGAGTGGGTTTGCCAGTGAACTCTCTGTCTTTGTCGGGGTGACAACCAGTGATATTTATAGCTCAACCTTCCGCACAGTAACAGTCTTCCTCTCGGCGTTGGGACTGATCCTTACACCTATCTATCTCCTCTCTCTACTCAGACAAGTCTTTTACGGAGCAGGCGTCGCCCCAACCTGTGAACTTGATAATTCCAACTTCGAGAATAAGGATGAAGAAGGAGCCGTTTGCTTTGGGACAGACTGTGTTTTGCCTGCTAATGCCGTTTACACCGATGCTAAACCACGGGAAGTTTTTATTGCCGCTTGCTTTTTAGTGCTGATTCTGGGTATTGGGTTCTATCCCAAACTCGCCACCCAGCTTTATGACGCGAAGACGGTAGCGGTTAACGCGCAGCTACGGGAAGCGTATTTCCAAGTCGCCCAAGATAAGCCCCAGATTTATGCTCAAGGATTATCGGTTCCTCAAATTAAGGAACCATCGGTAGCAACGGTTTCCTATAATCGGTGACATCCTCCTACACCGAATCAGAGATTACGGTGTAGGCTTCCTTGGTCGCATCCCTGAACTTCGACAGGCTCAGTTGCCGCGAAGTCGAAGGGCTACGGTGTCTTACGCTACTTAATTTGGATTAAATTGCTGACAACATTTCAAAAAACGCTGAGGAATATCTACTGTTCCACCCCAATGCAGATGAATATAGGACGCATGTAATTGATGCATTCGCCACCCCTCAATCCCAACTTTTCCCTTCGGATCATATCCTCTTGTTTCAAACAAAGGATGCTCAGGACTTGCTGTTAACTGGGAACGATGAAATTCATGTCCCCAAACCCTTTCACCCATTAATACCAATGGCGTATGTTGTAATGCCGTTGCTTGACGATATCCCAGGGTTAAACGTTTGCCCATTACCGCCTCTGTGGGTAATATCCCTACCATCGACCAACATTTTTCCTCAAAATCTGTAACCTGTTGACATAAATACATCAACCCACCACATTCAGCATAGGTAGGCATTCCCTGAACAATGGCATTCCATACTGCCTGACGCGCCTCGATATTATGCGCCAATTCCTGGGCAAACACTTCGGGGAATCCCCCACCAAAAAAAAGTCCCTGCACGTCTTCGGGTAATGTGGTATCCCCCAGGGGACTCCAGGGAACTAATTCTGCTCCCAACTGTTGCAATAAATCCAGATTATCTTGATAGTAGAAACTAAAGGCGCGATCGCGAGCGATGGCGATTCGGGTAACGGATTGAGTTACAGAGGTATTTAACGGTTGATTGGTAACGGTTAAATCGTGAATCTCTGCCCTCAACAGAGGCAATAAACGCTCCCAGTTAAAGCAGGTTTCGCCAATATCAGCCAGTTGATCAATTAACTGATCCAGAAACGTCAGTTCATCGGTGGGAACTAATCCCAGATGGCGATCGGGAATCGTCAGACTATCCTGACGCCGGAGTACACCGAGTATAGGTAATTGTAGGGGTTCTAGGGCATCTTGAAGCAATTCTAAATGGCGATCGCTCCCCACTCGATTCAACACCACCCCAGCCACTTGGATGCTCTGATCAAAGCAACAATACCCCTGTGCGATCGCGGCGACGGAACGGGATAAGCGACTACAATCTAAAACCAACAGCACCGGGACATTTAACAGTCGGGCAATATGCGCTGTACTGGCAACATCATCGCGTCCTGATGCACCATCAAACAACCCCATCACCCCTTCAATCAGAGCATAGTCTACCCCATTCAGATGACGCTTAAAACAGGCTTGAACATAAGTTTCCGACGTTAACACCGGATCTAAATTGCGACAGGGACGTCCCGTTACCCGTTGATGAAACATCGGGTCAATGTAATCTGGACCCACTTTAAAGGATTGCACTCGACGATACCGTCGCGATAAACACGAAAGTAGGGCAAGCGTCACAGTTGTTTTGCCTACCCCACTCCGTTCACCAGCAATAATTAAAGCCATAGGGGGAATTGGGGAAGTTTTGCTCCTTCACTTCGTTAGTCGGACATTGCGCGTGAATGTGTAGGGGCGGGTTTAGGGACTTTATGCTTGGTTGTTGAGGATAACGTTTGTACGAAACCCGCCCTCCTCTCCCCCTGATCCTAGATGTTCACCGGAACATCTCTACAATCCCGACACCCGACACCCGACACCCGACACTCATCACCGAATCCCTAACTCCCAGCGTTCATGATCTGCCCAGTCACCGCCAGACTTTCTTCATAGAGCAAATCGCGACTCCAACGCTGCAACTGCTGACTCAACAACTGCTCCGTTTTTTGGTCAAACATCGGTGTAACCTGCTGAATCCGGCACGCTTGCGCCCCGCCATGTGCCTCCATCCGCATACAACCCGTGGTTTGGGAACACAACACAGTACAGCAGTCTGCATCCATATTTGTCGAACCCAAACGCAGGCTAATCAAATCTCCCGCCACTTCTCCCACATCAGCCGTGGGAATTCCGGCTAATTCAGCTTCGACTGGGCGATGTTCAGGAGTCGTAAATTTAACCCGCCGGATATCATATTCCCCGCCCTCTTTCGTATAAGAAACCGGACGCCACTGGAGTCGAGATGCTAGCCACCCCAGAAACATTAATGCCTGAGCTGGATTACCTTGCTCGTAATCAATTGTTACTTGGTCAACCTCTTTGAGCGCAGAGCGGCGTTCTGGCGGATCAAATGCCTCAGCCGCCAATTCTTGCCATGAGGCTAACCGTTGCCAATTCAGGTCAGCCATGGGGATGTCCTGGGTGATGAACTGCTGTAGTCGCGCCAACGCCTCTTCTGGTTTTTGGAAGGCACTGGAATCCACAATCACGTTATTGCTAATTCCAGCCAGTCGTTTGAACAACCCATAATCTGGATCAGGGGTTCCCTTCCACCAAATAAATTGGGGTAGATCACTAATCATCAGTTCACAAATCATGCCCCCGATGCGCTCTAAAGCTGCTGGTGTGCCACTCAAGGTAATGTATTCACAGCAAACGAGGGTACTTTGACTGTGCTTTTGCATCGGACAAGAAGCAGAAACCTGTGCCGTTACGCCTTCATCTTCACCAACAATTGGACACAGGGCGATAATTCGACAAGGATTCGCCGCCGCGATCGCATCAGCAATTCCCGATCCTTCTATATCAGCTGAATAGGTTTGCCGTCTGGTTTGCCCATTTCCATTCACCTCTTGCTGATGCCGCTCATTATACTCTTCGCGCAGTTTTTCCTTAGTTTTGTCATCCGCCTTCCCTGTTCTCGGCAATCCATAAGTTTTCTGGGCAGCTTTGATGGCGGCAAACATGCGCGGTCCAATAATTCCGTCAATGGGACCCGAATAATATCCCAATGCGCTTAAAAGCAGTTGAGTTTCTTCCGGTTCGTAAACCACCAACGTAAAAGTAGTTGCTCGTACAGCACTAGGAACATCCGTATTATTATCTGTTGTACTGTAGCTTTGCCAGATATGACGCAGTTCTTCCTCAATTTCACTTAAGGAAACGTCTTTAGGTGATTGTAGAGATAGGATTGGAGGCGATTGTACCATTGTTAATTATCCTTCGTTTTTGGTTGTTGGTCATTGGTCATTCGTCATTCGTCATTCGTCATTCGTCTTATGTGATACTTGAACGGTTAGGTCGGGGCGGGTTTAGTTATATCAGGGTGAAAACGAAACGTTAGTAGTGAAACCCGCCCCTACACACTCTTCCCCATCTTCCCCATCTCCCTCATCTTCCCCATCTCCAAAACTAAGGTCTACGCCAGCGTCGTCCATCCCGATTAATCAGGTGTTCCGCCTCCGTAGGTTCCCATGTTCCGGCTTCGTATTGGGGAATGGTTTCGGGATCAGTGGGTGCTTCCCAAGCGGATAGGGCTGGGGTGATCACCCGCCAGGCTTCTTCCACTTCATCGGCGCGGGTAAATAGCGTTTGATCTCCCAACATACAATCGAGTAATAATCGATTGTAGGCATCGGATGTCGCCATGCCAAAGGACGAACCATAGCTAAAATCCATATCCACTGTGCGGGTACGAAGCTGGGGACCCGGCATTTTCGCCTCAAATCGCAGGGAAATGCCTTCATTGGGTTGAATCCGCATCGTCAGCACATTGGGACTGGTTTGTTGGGCGGCGGATTGGAAAATCAGTAAGGGAACATCGCGAAACTGAATCGAAATCTCACTGACTTTCTTCGGTAACCGTTTCCCAGTCCGCAGGTAGAAGGGAACACCTTGCCAACGCCAGTTATCGATCATGAGTTTCATCGCCACATAAGTGGGTGTGATCGAGTTGGGATCAACGCCTTCTTCTTCTCGATATCCTGATACTGCCTCTCCTTTCATCCAACCTGCCTTGTACTGACCCCGAACCGCTGAACATTCTAAGTTATTAATATCGGCTAAATGTGTTGCCTGAACTACTTTTACTTTTTCAGTCCGGATACTATCCGCATCTAGGGAATTGGGTGGCTCCATTGCGGTTAAGCAAAAGAGTTGCATCAAATGGTTCTGCACCATATCTCGCAGCGCACCCGATGTTTCATAGTAACCCGCTCTATCTTCGACGCCCACGGTTTCGGCTACGGTAATCTGAACGTGATCGACAAACTGGCGATTCCACAAGGGTTCAAAGATGGCGTTGGCAAAGCGGAAGACTAACAGGTTCTGAACGGTTTCTTTGCCCAAGTAGTGATCAATGCGATAAACCTGTTCCTCACGACACACTTGCTGCACAACGCGGTTGAGAATTTGTGCTGAACTCAAATCTCGACCAAAGGGTTTTTCAATTACCAGGCGATGCTTCATTGGATCATCCAGCATTCCGGCTGTCCCCAGTTGGCGGATGGCTTCAGGGAAAAATTTGGGCGCAACGGCGAGGTAAAATACTCGATTTCCTCGGGTTCCCCGTTTACCATCCAGTTCTGCCAAAAATGCTTTCAATTTCTGATAGCTTTCTGGTTTATCGATATTGCCGGGACAATAGAATAGCCCTTCAGCAAAATCATTCCACAGTTCTTCAGAGTGAATTCCGTCAGAAAACTCCTCAATCCCTTCCCGCATCTGTTCGCGAAAATAGTCATGACTCCATTCGCGACGAGCTACCCCAACAATCGTTATTTCTGAAGGAAGTCGTCGTTGGCGTTTAAGCTGATACAGGGAGGGAACTAGCTTGCGTTGGGTTAGGTCTCCAGATGCGCCAAAAATCACTAAGATCAGCGGTTCTGGACTCCGTTCCTGTTGTAAACCAACGCGCAGGGGATTTTCTGTAAATGTCACCATTTCGAGTTTTGAGTTGAGTGTAGAGACGCGCCATGGCGCGTCTTTGGTTTTAAGTGTGTAGGGGCGGGTTTTACTATATCTCGTTTCTAGACCTCACCCGGATGTGACTCAACCCGCCCCGACCAAGTTTATACCATGGGTTATTGGTTTACACGGCTCATCGGCAATTTCCCGTTTAATGCGCTACATCGGTAAGGGCGCAAGGCTTGCGCCCCTACTGTAGGGTATACCTCACGCCTTAAGGTATCGCTATACCGTTGCTAAGTCTTTGACTTTGCTATCCAGGGAGGACATTAAGGACTCAAAGGGCTTGACAAATTTGTCAATGCCTTCCTCAAGCAGTTCATCCATGACTTGATCCAGATCGATCGCGACATCGGGATCTTTGAGGTTTTCGATTAACTGGTATGCCTTTTCCACATCGGTTTCAATCCGATTTTCCGGAGAACAGTGATCGGCACAGGCTTCGATAGTATTTGGGGGTAGGGTGTTGACCGTATTAGGACCAATCAACTCATCCACGTACATGACATCACTGTAGTCGGGATTTTTGGTGCTGGTACTTGCCCAGAGTAGGCGTTGTACGTTGGCACCTTTAGCAGATAGGGCTTTCCAGCGATCGCTTTGGATTACTTCTTTAAACTTCTGATAAGCGATTTTGGCATTAGCGATCGCGACTTTGCCTTTCACGTCTTTTAGTTTTGCCTCTTTCTCGATCCGGTCTACCCCAGCTTCGAGTTTTTTGTCGATGGAATCGTCTATCTTGCTATCAATCCGGCTGAGGAAAAAACTGGCAACAGAGGCTATCTTGCTAATATCTTCTCCTTTTTCTGCCCGTTTTTCTAAGCCTCGGATATATGCCCAAATGGTATCAATGTAACTTTGTACAGAGAAGAGTAAGGTGACATTGACGTTAATCCCTTCACTAATCACTTGTTCAAACGCAGGTAAGCCTTCGGAAGTGCCGGGAATTTTAATCATTACATTTTCCCGACCAATCTCTTGGTAATACCGACGGGCTTCATTAATCGTGCTTTCGGTATCGTTGGCGATGGTAGGAGGAACTTCGATACTGACGTAACCATCAAGTCCATCAGTTTGGTCGTAAATCGGCTTGAGAATATCACAAGCGTTGCGAATATCCTCAAAGATTAGGGATTCATAAATCTCCTCTACCGATTTGTCTGCCTTAATCCCAGCTTCGATATCGGCGTCGTAAATGGCATTTCCGGCGATCGCTTTTTCAAAAATCGCTGGGTTGGAGGTAATCCCGTGAACCCCGCGACTTTCAATTAACTGCTTCAGTTCACCGGATTCGATAATAGTACGGCTAAGATTATCCATCCAGATACTCTGACCGTAATCATTTTCGATTTGGAAGATAGGATTATTGGCTGTTGCTGTCATGCTTAAACTCCTAAGTTAGGGTATAGATTACTATTCGTCTGGATTCAAGGACATATCCCTGGGTTAAGTAACCCTGAATTCTTCGTTACGATTGATACTAGGCTAAGAACGAGACGCGATCGCTTCTTTGGATTCTCGTGTTCGTTCTTGAATAAAGGACTCCACTAACGCCACATCCTCTTTACTCCCGATAATCAACGGTGTGCGCGTATGGAGTTTTTCTGGCACCACATCCATCAGGTTTTCGGTACCCGTACTGGCTCGCCCTCCCGCTTGTTCTATTAAAAAGGCTAAGGGCGCGGTTTCATAGAGTAGACGCAACTTCCCTTCCGGTTTTTTCACGGTACCGGGATAAATAAATACGCCCCCTTGACACAAAATCCGATGGAAGTCTCCCACTAAAGCTCCACTATAGCGAGCCGTATACCCTTCATGGCGATGGACGTAGCGAATATAGTCGCGAATCGATTCATCCCATTGCCAGAAGTTCCCTTCATTGACACTATAAACCGGTCCATGATCTGGCACTTGCATATTTTCCTGGGACAGAATAAACTCACCCAAGCTGGGATCAAGGGTAAACGCAT
This sequence comes from Coleofasciculus chthonoplastes PCC 7420, assembly GCF_000155555.1. Lineage (GTDB taxonomy): Bacteria > Cyanobacteriota > Cyanobacteriia > Cyanobacteriales > Coleofasciculaceae > Coleofasciculus > Coleofasciculus chthonoplastes_A. The sequence continues at coordinate 3,198 of NZ_DS989851.1, read as the reverse complement.
GAACCCCAGTGCCAATGGAGTAAACCAGCATTGTACTCGGTCCATAGATCACGTAGCCTGCTGCGATTTGTTGGTGTCCATCCTGCAACAGATCCGTGGCTTCGCCGTCGATATCGTCGCCTTGTTGCCGACGAATCGCAAAAATTGAGCCGATATTCAAGTTAATATCAACATTCGAGGAGCCGTCAATCGGATCATAGATCAGGGAATACCGACCAATCGGGCAGTTTTCGGGAATGTAGTAGGGTTTTTCCATTTCCTCGGACGCCAAGCGGCAAACGAGTCCACTTTGTTTAAACACCGAGATAAATACATCATTAGCATAAGCATCCATCTTTTTGACGGATTCGCCCTGCACATTCACATTCCCGGTAAATCCCAACGCACCTTCGACCAAATCAGCGCGACTCAACCGTCGAGAAATAATTTTGGCGGCTAAGGCAATACGATTCATTAAGGCACTGAGATCTTGGGCGTCAGCACTAAAACTCTTAAGCTGTTGCAGAACGTGACGGGATAGCGTGGTACAATCCCGATCCAGAGAATGCTCTTCCACTAGAGACCGCTCGACATCTGCCATATTCTTTCCTCCTTATCGGTCACGCTGTTGGTAAGCGAGGGTACATCGTCAAGAAGCCCTGATACCAATCCTGGCATGGTAGTCTTTTCCACTTTACTCCCTATCTTAGAGAGGCATTGACCAACAAGCGTCCCACTTTAGAGGAATTTTGACATCTTTTCCGGCTGGATGGGGGGGTCAGTTGTTCAGATTGCATCGAAATGATGCTAAATTCAGGTTGATCAAGGAGTGCGATCACCCTAACGCCCGTTCGTTGGTAGTTATGGCTTTAGCCTTGCTTGCGTTGATTAAACGGAAGTTTTCCCAGCCGAAAAATTGAAACTGCATCGCCGTGCGGCTTGGTAAGTTAATCTCGGAGACGCGAACAGTATTCGTAGTGGCGTGGCATCAAAGTTTAGATCCCCCTAAATCCCCCATGGAACAAAAAGCGAAGCATCCTCTGGCTTCCCCCTGTCATGCATTTAAATTGGGTATTAGTAGCGAGCAAGATGCAAAGCCTGCGGCATGGCTTCGCTAAAGCCTGCGGCATGGCTTCGCTAAACGCACTACAAGGTTTTCACCATTATTGACATTAAGGTTTAAATGCCGAACAGCTTAGAGTTAATTCCACTCGCCTTGTAATGTAAACGCTGCCCAATAATAGGGAGATTTCCATTGAGTTTCCCGTTGCATTTGTAACTGAGTTTCCCGCAACGCTTGGGCAGGCTTTAACCCCTCATTCAACATTAACTGATAAAATCGCGTCATAAACTCCGCCGTTGCTGCATCATCCACATTCCACAAACTCACCACTAAACGCGGTGCCCCCGCATACATAAACCCTCGCGTTAAACCGACTAATCCTTCGCCTCGAATTTCTTCTCCTAATCCCGTTTGACAAGCACTTAATACCACTAATTCCGCTGGCAGATTTAGGTTAAAGATATCATGGAGACGCAAGAAGCCATTTTGGGAATTCCCTTGTTTATCCACCAAGGATAACACCACACCGGATAATTCGGGCGCTTCACTATTGAGAATTCCGTGGGTGGCTAAATGAATGATTTGATAATTTTGCAGTTGGGGATTGTCGATAAAGTCACGATTGGCATCAAAGTCAAAGGCGTTAACTTGAGTGGCTGATGCGACTAAATTGAGAATGGCTTCCGCTTCCGTGCGCGTTCCGGGGAGGCGATTTAATTCAATGTCAGAAACGCGAACAGAACGGTTGAGTAAGAGTTGGTTTAAATCCAGTTCTGTGCCTCGGCTTGAGGAATTTTTAAGGCGGTTATCATTATCCGTGAAAACGGGATCAGCCAGAATCGCTAATTGTTGGGGCGCTTTCTGACGTCCGTTAATTTGGTCACGAATAATCCCTAAGGTGGAACTGGAGGGTAAGTTGACCAGTTCGTATTGATTAATTAAGGGAACGGGAGTATCGGTATCGGCAGTTTCGGGTGTGGCTAAAGCAGCAAAAGGAATGTATTGTAATGCCCCATCCGCGACAACAACGATGCGTTTTTTAGTTAATTGTTCAGCCACTTCTCCGAACAGGAGTTCACTCAGTTGTGCCACAGAATTTAAATTATCACGGGGGACAACTTTAGCAATACCTCTGGGATTGCCAATTTCATAACCGGGAATTTGTAAGAGGCGATAAAAGCGTCGGGCGAAAGTTTCGATTTCATCTCTGGGAGGGAGTTGATAACTGGTAAAGCCATCTTTGGTTACTGCCCACAGATAACTATTCTCTCTTCCCAAGGAATACTGTAATAAAATAGTATCCTCATCCAGAATCTGTTGTTGAACTTGTTCTAAGGTGAGGGGTTGGGGATATTTCAGGGCGGCATATTGAGGACTTGTCCCCCGGATTTGGTCTTGTAGTTGTTGATAGTCAGCTAAAAGTTGTTGTCGTTGTTGTTCAATGGCAGTTTTTTGGGCTGGAGTTGATTCCGGATTACTATAAATTTCAATCCGTTGTTTTTCCGTCGCATCGAGTTTGGCGTTTAAGGTTTGTTCTTGTTGCAGTAAGTCAGGATCGACACCTTCTCGGATATTGGCATTGGCTTCGGTGAGTAATTCTAATAGGGTTCTGGCGCGAGAACTTTCACTGATGTGGAAGGCTAGTTTATCGTAGCCTTGATCCGGGTTTTGTTGATGCAGTTGCATCAGTAAGTCGATGTAGAATTGGTAATAACCTTGTACGGTTGAAAAATAAGTTTGGCGTAGTTCAGGACTAGCTACTTTAGTCCGTAAATCTTCAATAATCTCAATCGAGGCTTGTATTTGAGTTAACGCTAGTTGGAGATTGCCTCGGCTTCTTTCTTCGTAGGCGATATTGTAGAGGGTTATTGCTTCTCCGGCGCGATCGTCTACAGCTTGGGATAAAAATAAAGCCTGTTGCAAGTACTCTAATGCCTGTTGTTTTTCTCCTAAATCAGAATAGACACCACCAATATTATTCAAAGTCGTTGCTTCTCCGGCGCGATCGCCTACAGCTTGGGATAAAGATAAAGCCTGTTGATAGTACTCCAATGCCTGTTGTTTTTCTCCTAAGGCATTATAGACGCTACCAATATTATCCAAAATCGTTGCTTCTTGGGTGCGATCGCCTACAGCTTGGGATAAAGATAAAGCCT
>NZ_DS989850.1:136813-141548 GCF_000155555.1 Coleofasciculus chthonoplastes PCC 7420 | reverse complement strand
ATTTGAACTGTGTCCCGCCAGAAGAGACGTTGCAGGCAACGCCTCTACACACTTTTGTCGCTGGGAGAACCAACTACCGATTCTTGGGTAGAAAAGCCATTGGATTAACGGCTCCGCGTCCCCCTGGATGAACCTCAAAGTGCAAGTGGGGTCCTGTACTGTAACCCGTACTACCCATCTCCGAAATTTGTTGACCTTGGTCAACCTCTTGACCCCGACGCACCAAAATTCGATTGTTGTGGGCATAGAGGGTCAAGCTACCATCCGGATGTTTGATTTCCACCAATTTGCCGTAGCCACCGGAATTCCAACCAGCGGTGACGACAACACCAGGGGCAGCTGCCACAATCGGTGTACCAATCGGAGCTGCAATATCAATCCCCTTGTGCATACGTCCCCAACGCATCCCGTAGCCAGAGGTTAAAACCCCCTTGCTGGGCCAAATATAGCCATTAAATGGGGCAGGGCTGTCCGGCAAGTACATATCCGGAGCGGACAGAGGAGGCAATTGAGGTGCAACCGTTGTCCCAACCGGGGTTTGCAGCATCGGGTTATAACTTGCTGGTGGGGCTGGGGCGGCGGCTACAACCTGCTCCTTCGGTTCAGATGGGGTTGCCGCAGGTGGCGGTACTGCGATGGGAACTGAAGTGGCTTGAGTTTCCTGTTCATACCGCTGCGGATTGAATTCCGGATTGACCCTAACGGGTGTTGATTGCTCAGCTACACTCGGCGCAACTGGCGCAGATGGAACCACCACTTCGCTCGGTGAACGGGTCTGACCCGTGGTTTGCTGACGGCGATATTCTGCCCGCATTCTCAGAATATCCGCCCTCAAGCGTTCAACGTAGGGGTTGTCCCCAGCGTTAGCGGGCTGATTCCGTTTCGCCTCTAACGCGATCGGGGTATTGGTTGGGGCGTTTTCACCAACGGAGGATTGGGTAAAAACAGTTGATGAAGCGGTTGGCGGTTGAGATGTTGGTACTGTTGGGGTAATCGGTGAGGCGGATGTTGCTGTGGTAGGAACAACGACTCTGGGTGCTTCAACGTCTGGTTGTACTGAGCGAGTAACTGAATTGTTTGATTGCTCCTGAATACCCGGTAAAAACGTTACTCTTTGCTCGGATGACTCAGCCGATGGCGGCGTGGGAATGGTGAGTTGTTGATTGACCCGAATCAGGTTGGGATTATTTAAGCCGTTCGCTTGAATTAATTCGGAACGGGATAAACCATAGCGACGTGCGATCGCGTCTACCGTATCTCCCGGTTTAACCTCGTAAGTATTCGTCGCCGCTCTATTGGCTACCACCGTTTCCATCACCACGGGCTGCGGTGTTGGGGGTTGAGCAGTGATTTCTGGCGTTGTGACGGGTTCCAGCTTTGAATTGGGGAAGGTGATCGGTGTTTGGTCTTCCGATACCTCTGGTGAGGTCAAATGCTCTGGACTTGGCGTAGGAACCGGAATCACCACGGATGAGGGTGATGGCTTCGGTGTGTTTTCCTCAATCGCCAGAGACGCGGCTGTGTCTGGAGTGGGAACCGGAATCACCACAGACGATTCCGATGAGCGAGCCGCTTTGGATTTTGACCCTGAGGCGGCTTCGGAGTCTGGAGTGGGAACCGGAATCACTACAGGTGACTGGTATCCATTAACCCCTAAGGACTCCACCGTCGGTGAGGCGGCAATTTCTGGTGTCGGAACCGGAATAACGACGGGAGATTGAGATTGATTGACCGCCGTTGAGTCTACTGTCGGTGATGCCGCAATTTCCGGAGTGGGAATTGGGATACCAATAGGACTGTTAGAATTCGTCGCGGCTGACGCTGGGGTACGTTCTGCCCCTGGGAGACGGGTTGCTGACGCGGATGGCGTCGCTGCTGTTGCTGTTCGGTTGATGGACTCCTCAGACCTCAACTCCGCCAGACTGTTATTTAAGCGGTTCCGTTTGTGCTTTAAATTATCAACAGCAACATCTTGTCTCGCCTTGAGCAGGTCATCGACCTGACCCGGAACGGTGACGGATTCACCCGTTTTGAGCTGACCGGATGCGGATACCCCGGTAGAGTTCCGTAACTGATTTGGCTCGACTCCGTAAGATTTGGATACGGATTTGACCGTTTCCCCCGGTTTAGCCTCGTGAACGATACCGTTCACAGTCGGGATTTTTAGCTGCTGTCCAACTGCAAGATTGGCGTTAGGTTGGACAGGATTCGACGCCGCGATCGCTTCTGGAGCTACTTTATAGGTTTGCGAAACCTCCCATAGCGTTTGCCCTTCCTGTACATTGTGTTGTACGACAGGTGTCGATTGGGCTGGCGATTGGGCTGGGGTTGGAGCTGGTGTAGCTCGCGGCAGTTTCGAGAGCTGGGCAACGTCTGGTTCGCTTTCTGTTGGCACAGACGCAGGCGTTGACACGCCAACAGGCAAAGTTGTCAGCGTTGGCTCAGAGGCAATGGGTTCCAAGGCTACGGCTTCATCACCTTGTTGGGGTAACAACAAGCTGGAAGCTCCCATGGAAATTGCCAATCCAATCATGGCAGCAGAAGTCCTAGCTCTGCGGTTGCCTTCGGTCGGAATGGTTGCGCCGACTGGCGGCTTCTCCCCAGAAAGCTTCAACAAAGCCTCAAAGGAGTGGGCGGAGTTGGCTGCACACGAAGGAACCTGTTTAACCTTCTGCGTAAATGTCCGTTTCAAAAACGACCTCCTAGTGTGTGACGAGCACTGAACAGTTCCTAAATGGTTTTCCCAGTCAATGAGGGATCTCACCCTAAAATGTGATTTAGATCACGGACAGTGAACATACTTAGGCAAGAGTACCCTGCTTTTTTGATTTAGACAAGCTAATCTGACTGGATAAATTTCTAGTTGTTGACGATCACCGCTCGATTCACCCTTTATTAAGCCATAACTCGCTGTCTCTGGACGAATATATTTTCATACTTGATCAACGAGACACAGTTAATAGTCGGGCGGTTTTTGTCAAGGGTTGTGCATAGAACATACAGACTTGACGGGCTTTTCTCCGGAAGAGGGCTAGAGTTTCAAACCGAACTCTAAAGTCGGTTTGTTGCTTTCTCAGCCTTCCAGGCTATCCGGTGATCGCAGGATTTAGCAACTGTATAGAGCTCAAGCTCATAGTCTAGCAACCGATAGTTTAGCAGTTAACGATTACAGACGGCACTTTACGTGAATTTTTGGTAAAGAACAACCGTACAGTCTACCCAAGCTTTCCCGGGTTAGGAACGCTGTTGTCGGTGACTTCCCCTCTGCTAAAATTGCGCTTCCTCTTGCGGAGATAGGGTTTGAGGCTCCTGAGGCAACCGACTTGGGATGATTAAAATCTATCAATCCGCCTCGATGGGGCAGGACTCTTTTGTATAGAAATTTCTTATCAAAGGAGTGGCTTTTCCGTATTCTATATAGCTGAATTCCGCCTGATTAATTTTTTTGCGGAGATAAATTGAGAATATGCCATCTGCACAAAGGGGGAACTTGTTAAATTTTAATTAATTTTAATTAAACCTTGATCCGATTAAATAAAGTTATATATACGACAGTATACATAAATGTAGTATCTTGTTGTACGCTTAAATGCTTCAGGTCAAGCCAAGTCTCAGGAATTAGCGGCTGCTGAAGGTGGAAGTTTCTTCTGTTTAAATACTTGAACGCTATCCGGGAATGGTCTTCCTAGATTAGGTATCCCAATTGACGCCGTGCTTCAAACAAACCCAAAGCCGCGCTGACGGAAAGATTTAAACTGCGAACACCGGGTTGTGTCATTGGAATAACCACAGTTGCGCCACAACGGGTTAAAACGGATGGGGACAGCCCTTGAGTTTCGCTGCCAAAGAACAGCCAGTCATTGGGTTGAAATTGGAATTGAACATAACTGTATTGCCCAGAAGTGCTGAAACCAATCCATCGCCCTCCCAGCTTTTGGGAAACCTGATTAAATGCCTCCAAGGTTTCATGGTAGTGAAACTTGACATAGGGCCAATAATCAAGTCCGGCTCGCTTGAGGTAGCGATCGCTAATTTCAAATCCCAAGGGTCCAACTAGATGTAACTCCGTATCTGTAGCGGCACAGGTACGGGCGACATTGCCTGTATTGGGCGGAATTTGGGGGCAAACTAAGACAACCCTAAGCATAAAACCTCAAACCTCTTTTCAATCCTACCCTACACACTCAGGGAGACTGAATGAATTGGATTAGACCCATTGGAAATTGTGATAGTATATGTTTTTTTAATATCAGCTTTTGGGGAGAAGCTGATTAGATATTTTAATTTTTAGCCCGAATAGTCTTGACAAATCATCCCTCCTGGTTATTAAGCCACCAAAGCCTGACACAACTTATCTTCAAGTTCGTTTTCTTGTTCCGTCATGTCTTGAATCGCTCGGTTGAGAATTTGCTGCGTGTCAAAGCCCACAGATTGCAGTTGTAACCACTGTCCGGCTGTATTCCCTTGGCGGAGAATCTTTTTCAGGGGCGAGAGGAAGCAACTGAAGCCTTTAGCTTTGGCAATGGGTAAAACTTCTTGATAGAGTTCATCAATCCATTCCCGTGCCGAAATCGTTCTGCCATCCTGCCAATGGGTGAGTTTTGCATCTAAGCTAGAACGGGCAGCCGCCATTTCGTTAGCTTCAGTGAGGGCGACTAAGTTAGCCGCGCGAGTTGATAAGTGACTTCCGTAGAGAGGGTCAAGACTCGGATCATTTAAAAGCTGGGTTAAACGG